>NZ_SSDN01000044.1:0-76306 GCF_004794355.1 Microbacterium sp. K36
AGCTCGTCCGCGGCGACGTCGTCGAGCGGGCGGCCCGCGCGCACCTCCGCGACGACGAAGCGGATCCACGCATCGATGAGCCGGATGGCGGCCGCGCCGGAGACGCCCCGCGCCAGGGCCAGCCGGAGGGGGCCCACCGCGCGGGCGCGCAGCTTAACGCTGCCGTCGGCGGCGATCTGGCGGAGCCGGTGCGCGATCGCCGGGTTGGCGAAGCGGGCGGTCAGCGCGGCACGGTAACCGGGGAGGTCGAGATCGGCGTCGGGGAGCAGGGCCTCGGCGAGGTCCCACAGCGCCCGCACCCCGGCCGCGCCGGAGGGATCGGCGATCGCCTCCGCCACCGTCTCCCGGCCGCGGATCAGCCCGTCGTATGCGAGCAGGGAGTGGGCGCCGTTCAGCATCCACAGCTTGCGTCTCTCGAACGGCGCGATGTCCGCGACGAACAGGGCTCCCGCGTCCTCCCAGCGCGGACGCGCGCCGCGGAAGGTGTCGGTGAGGATCCAGCTGTGGAACGGCTCGGTGACCACCAGGGCGTCGTCGTCGACCCCGGTCCGCGCCTGGAACGCCGCGACGTCGGCGGGGGTCACGCGGGGCGTGATGCGGTCCACCGCGGTGCTCACGATGTCGATCCGCTGCCCGATCCACGCGGCGAGCTGAGGGGAGACAGCGGTCGCGGCGTCGATGAGCGCCCGCTCCAGCGCCGCGCCGTTCGCGTCGAGGTTGTCGCAGGGGACGAGGGCGAGCGGGGCGTCGGGCACCGCACCACGGCGGGCGTCCAGTCCCCAGAGCAGCCGTCCGGGCATCGTCTTCAGCGCACCGGGGGTCACAGGCGCGGCGTCCGGTCCGAGCGCCGCCGCCAGCAGAGCGAGGTCGGCCCGGACGTCGGGGTCGTCACGGTCGAGGCGGCCGTCGGCGGCGAGCCGATAGCCCTTCTCTGTCACCGTGAGCGTGACGATCGACACCTCGGGGCGACGCAGGAGGTCGCGCAGCGCATCGGTGTCGGCACCTTCGTACGCCGCGACGATGCTCTCGACGGTCTCGATCCCGTCGCCGTCGGCGCCGCGGGTGAGGAGCGTGTAGACGTCGTCCTGCCGGGCGAGCACGGCCGCCTGGTCGGGGGAGCGGCCGGTGAAGGCGGCGATGCCCCACTCCCTCCTGGGGTCGGCGTGCGCGGTGAACCAGGCCTGGTGCGCCCGATGGAAGGCCCCGAGGCCGAGGTGGACGATGCGGACGGGGGCGCGGGGCGCACGACGGGTCGGGCGGGGCACGGGTCACCTCTTCTCGAGGGAGCGGCCCTCGTCGACTCCACCCTAGGATGGGGTCGGCAGGGATGCAAGCGGTTGCATGAAATGGGCGGAGAGGGTGGATCGGGCCCGACTCGACGAACGCCGGCGCACCTCCGGCTGCAGCAGCATCCGCACCGGTGCCGGGCGGCCGCCGCCGTCCAGTCGCGCCAGCAGGGTCGAGGCAGCGAGGCGACCGATCTCCCGCTTCGGCGGGGAGACCGCGGTCAGGGGCACCGGGGCGTGCGCGGCCTCTTCGTCGTCGTGGGAGACGAGCGCGACGTCCTCGGGCACCGACAGCCCGACACCGTGGAGATGCGGGAGCAGCGCGATCGCCTCCCGGTCGCCCAGGCACACGACGGCGTCCAGGGCGAGCTCCCGCACGCGCCGTGCGTAAGCCGCGAGGGCCGGGGTGTCCCACGACGAGCGCCGCTCCGTCCCGTCGGCGACGTCGGTGAGGCCGAGGTCGTCGATCCCGCGCTGGAAGCCGCGCCAGGCGGCCGCCGACGTGGCGGTGTCGCGTCGGCCGAGGAACCCGATCCGCCGCCGTCCCGCGGCCGCGAGGTGTCGGACTGCCGCATAGCCGCCGGCCACGACGTCGGTGCAGACGGCCGAGAGGGTGTCGTCCGGCGGAGCGCCGGTCGGCAGTCGCTCCATCAGCACGACGGGTACGGGGAGGGCGCGCAGCAGGTCGAGGCGGGCGGACGGGTCGGCTCGATGCAGGGTGGGGGTGAGGAGAAGGCCGTCGCAGCCGTCGGCGATGGCCTCTCGGATGCGGCGGATCTCGACCGCGTCGTCGTACGCGCTGGAGGTGACGCGCAGGGTGGCCCCGGCGGACGCCGCCACCTCGGCGACGCCCGCCACCACGGCGGGGAAGTAGTAGTCGAGCGACGGCACGATCACTCCGATCCGCCGTCGCGCCCGCGCGGCCACGTAGGTGCCCGCGCCCTGGCGTCGCACGACCAGTCCCTCGGCGGCGAGCAGGGCCAGCGCACGGCGCACGGTGTTGACGCCGACCGCGTGCGCGCCGGCCAGCGCGGTCTCCGGGGGCAGGCGGTCGCCGGGCGTCCACTCGCCTGCCGTGATGCGCGCGCGAAGCTGTGCGGCGAGACTCCGGAACAGCGGCTGGGTGTTCGGAAAAGCGCTCACACGACCCTCCCATCCGTGGGTGTCCGCTTTGTGCAACCGTATTCATTGCAAGGGTGCGGGACAAGGGTCCCCCGGCCGCTGCGGATCTCCGACGGGCCGGCAGGAGTGCGCAGTCCTTCCCCGATTCCTTCCCTCCCGCGTCTCCCGCGTTGACCCGTCTCCCGCGCGGCGTCACGGTGGCAGTCACGACGACTCCGCGCCGCGCGGAGCGGAAGGAGACACGATGAGACGCACACGCTGGCTGTCGGCGCTGGTCGCCGCCACCCTTCTCGCCGGCGGGGCGGTCGCCTCGAGCGGCGCCGCCTCCGCCCAGACGGTCACGACCGCCCTCGCCATCACTTCGCCGACCGACGGTGCCGTCGTCAGCGGCTCGATCCTCACCGTCGAGGGCAGCTTCGCCAATGCCGCGGAGCTCGTGCTCGTCGTCGGGGCGCAGGAACTGGTGCCCATCCCGACCAGCGGCACCTCCGGCACCTGGAGCGTCGATCTCGACATCGCGGACGTCGACGGACGGCTCGATCTCGCCGTCCGCGGCCGCGACCTCACGACGCTGTACACGACGTGGTCGGACTTCCTCGCCGTGGAGGTCGACAACCCCGCCGCTTCGCGTCCCGTCGTCACCATCGCCACTCCTGCCGAAGGGGCGTACGCGGGCTCGAGCCTGGACGTCGAGGTCGCGGTGCAGTCGGATCGTGCACTGACGACGGTCGAGGTGCGGGTCGACGGCGGTGCCTGGCAGGCCGCCACCGCGCAGTCCGGCGGGCTGTACGCGACGTCATTCCCCGTCGGGCCTGCGCGGTTCGCGAGCATCGAGGCGCGGGCCGTCGACGTGTCCGGGCACACGGGGGAGTCGACGACCACCTACGTGGCCCTCGGCGGGGCGACCCCGGAGGCCCCGGTCGTCTACGACCAGGACCGCGCGATGTGGATCTGGGAGCGCGCCTCGTACGAAGCCGTCTTCGACACCGACGCCCGGGACCGTCTCGGCGCCGTCATGGACGACACGACGACCTTCGGCTCCGACCCCATCCGCACGATCTACCTCGGCGTCGACAAGTACGGCAGCACCGACATGCTGCGGGAGTCGCGGTCCGAGGTGGCGGCGTTCGTCCAGTGGGCGCGCGGCCGCGGCTACCACGTGCAGGCCACCGTCGCCGGTGGCACGCGTCCGCCCTATCTAGGCGCGCTGGAGCAGTTCGAGCACTTCGCCGTCGACGAGTTCGAGAAGGTCCTCGACTACAACCTCGCCGTGCCGGAGTCGGCCCGCTTCGACGGCATCAACGTCGATATCGAGCCGTACATCCTGTCCGCGTGGAAGGAGCCCGGCAACGGCGGCCTGCCCGTCCGCTGGCTCGAGGTGCTCGACACGCTCATCGAACGTCGGGACGCCTCGGGACTCCCGGTCCTCGTGGGGCCGGCCATCCCGCGGTGGCTCGACTCGTCGGCCTGCTGCACGTCCATCACCTGGAACGGGCAGACGAAGGCCCTGAGCGATCACATCCAGGACATGACCGACTACATCGCGATCATGGACTATCGGGACACCGCGGACGGCAGTGCCGGGATCATCGCGCAGGCGCAGCACGAGATCGACTACGCGAACCAGATCGGCAAGCCGAACTCGGTCGTCGTCGGCATCGAGACGAAGGACCTCTCGGGCACCGGTGACCCGGAGACGGTGACGTTCTGGGAGGAGGGGCGCACCTACCTCGAGGGCGAGCTCGACAAGACCTACGCCGCGTTCCAGGATGACGCCTCCTTCGGCGGCATCGCCATGCACCACTACGACGATCTGCTGATGCTGCCGTCGGCCTGGGACGACACCCCGCCGGTCTACTACCCGGTGCCCGGCGCCGGCCCGGGAGGCCCCGCCCTCCCCTGACCCGTGGTCACACCTTCGGAGATCCCGGCCGGCACGCCGTCGACCGTCCCTGTCGCCCGGCGTGCCGGCCCACGTCTCCGAAGTCGTGCCCGGCGTCAGCGACCCAGCTTCTCGGCGCAGGCCACGCAGTACTCCGCGAACGGGCGCACCTCCAGGCGCTCCGGGGGGATGGGCCGCCCGCAGTGCGCGCAGATGCCATAGGTCCCGGCGTCCATCCGCACCAGCGCCTCGTCCACCTGGCGGAGCTCCGCCTGTGCCGCCTCGGCGAGCCCCGACAGCCGCGACCACTCCGACGAGAGCGTCACCCCTTCCGGGTCGTGCTCGTCGTCGTCGTTCGAGCCCTCGCGGTCGTGCATGAGCTCCGCGAGCGTGGCCGCCGTCGCCGTGACGCGGGTTTCGGCCTCGGCGCGGCGCTCTTGCAACAGCGCTCGCAGATCCATCCGCCCACTCTAGGCCCGCCCTGAGACACGCGCGTCGTCGCCGGACCAGGCATCCCGGCGGATTCAGGCGACACCGGTGACAGGTGCCTGAACTCCCGCGCCGGCCTGTCCTCTCCTGACAGCCTGCCCCCGCGACCGCTCGCGCAGGATCAGGCGCCCGCGCGGCATCAGGCGACACTGGTGACAGGTGCCTGAACCCGCGCGAACGCCTGAACCCGCGCGCGAACCAGACTCAGCGGCGGGCGCGCGGAGCCTCCACGGTGGGGACGGAGTCGGTGTGCACGCTGGGGTGATCCCGCTCCAGCGCCGCGCCCTCCATGTCGACGTTGGGGATGATGCGGTCGAGCCACTTCGGCAGCCACCAGGCCGAACGTCCGAGCAGGTGCATGAGTGCCGGCATCAGCAGCATCCGCACCACGAACGCGTCGAGCAGCACGCCGAACGCGAGACCGAACCCGATGGACCGGATGATGGTCGACTCCGAGAACACGAACCCGCCGAACACCGACACCATGATGAGCGCGGCCGCGATGACCACCGAGCGCCCGGCCCGGAAGCCCTGCGCCACGGCATCGCGCGCGGAGGCGCCGTGCACATAGGCCTCCCGCATCCCCGACGCGAGGAAGAGCTGATAGTCCATGGCCAGTCCGAACAGGATGCCGACGAGGATCACCGGCAGGAAGCTCAGGATCGGACCGGTGCTGTGCAACCCGATGAGGTCGGCGCCCCACCCCCACTGGAACACCGCGACGATGAGCCCGTACGTCGCGAACAGCGACAGCACGAACCCTCCCGTGGCGATGAGCGGCACGAGCAGCGAGCGGAACACGACGATCATGATGAGCAGCGACAGGCCCACGACGACCACGAGGTACAGCGGGAGCACGCTCGCCAGAGCCTCGGAGATGTCGATGTTGGTGGCGGCCTGACCGGCGACGCCGAGGGTGATGCCGCCGTCGATCTCGGGGAGACCCCGCAGATCCTGCACCAGCTTCTCGGTGGAGGCGCTGTTCGGCCCTTCGGCGGGCAGCACCTGGAAGGCGAGGAGCGTGTTGTCGTCCGACGTGGCGATGGGGGCCACCGCGACCACGTCGTCCTGCTCGGCGATCTTCTCCGCGACGGTCACCTGCGTGGCCAGCAGGTCGTCGTCGCTCACGGCGTCGTCGAGGGTGGCGGTGACCAGGAGCGGCCCGTTCGCGCCCTCGCCGAACTGCTCGTCGACGGTCTGGAACGCGCGGTAGCTGGTGGAGTCGGCGGGTTCGCTCGACCCGTCGGGGAGGCCGAGGCGCATCGACATCGCGGGGATCGCGATCACGAGCAGTGCGATGACGCTGACGAGGGCGGTGACGACCGCGCGCAGCGTCGACATCCGGCGCACGGGCTTCCCGGCCGCGTGCTCCTGGCCGATGGTCGCCCGCGCCTTGCGGCCGAGCAGGCGGGTGCCGACGAGGCCGAGGATCGCCGGGGCGAGGGTCACGGCCACGAGCACGGCGACCGCGACGCAGACCGCGCCCACCGTGCCCATGAGGCCGAGGAACGGCACGCCCGTCACGTTGAGGGCGAGGAGCGCGACGATGACCGTGGTCCCTGCGAACACCACCGCGGTGCCGGAGGTGCCGGTGGCCAGGCCGATCGACTCGCGCACGGGCGACCCCGCCAGCAGCTGCTTGCGATGCCGGTTCACGATGAAGAGGGAGTAGTCGATGCCGACCGCGAGCCCGAGCATCACGCCGAGGACGGGAGTGACCGAGGCCATGTCGACGACGCCGGAGAACGCGAGCGACGCCGTGACGCCCACTCCGACGCCGACCACGGCGGTGACGATGGGCAGGGCCGCACCGATCAGCGAACCGAGCATGACGATGAGCACGACCGCGGCGAACGCGAGACCGATGGCCTCGCCGACGCCGAAGATCTCCGGCACGCCCTGGGCGATGTCGGTGCCGAAATCGACCGTGACGCCGTCGATCTCCTCGTCCTGGAAGTGGGCGATGGTGCTCTGCTTGGTCTCTTCGGCGAGCTCCAGGCGCGGGTCGACGAAGGAGACATTGACGATCGCCGTGGAGCCGTCCTCCGAGACGACGCCGATGCCGTCCGCGAGGTTCAGCAGGGTCGTACCGAGCTCGAGCTGCTCCGCGCTGTCGGCGAGCTCTGCGCGGTTCTCGTCGATGGTGTCCTGCTGCGCGTCGAGCTGGGCGAGCTGGGCGTTCAGCTCCGCGAGCTGCGCGTCGAGTGCGGCGGTCTGCTGCGGCGGCGCGCCGGCGGCCTCGGCCTGCGCGCGCGCCCCTTCGAGCTGGGTGATCCCGGCCTCGAGCTGTGCCCGGCCGTCGTCGAGCTGGGCCTGGCCGGCGTCGAGCTGCGCGCGGCCGTCGTCGAGCTGGGCCTGGCCGTCCGTCAGCTCCTTCGCCTGCTCGTCCTGCTGCCGCTGGGCGTCGAACGGGTCGACGACGGAGGCGACGCCGTCGAGGTCTTCCGCGCTCGCGGCGAGGTCGGAGATCGCCTGCTTCTGCTCGTCGGTGAAGGGCTCGCCGTCGTCCGTCCGATAGACCACCGTCCCGGTGCCGCCGGCGGTGTCCGGCAGCTTGTCGGCGAGCTGATCGGTGACCTCGCCGGAGGCGGTGCCCGGGATGTCGAAGCTGTTGCTCAGCGTGCCGCCGAACGTGAGGAAGGCGCCGACGCCGAGCCCGAGGATCAGCACCCAGGAGACGATCACCGTCCACGCCCTGCGCGCAGCGAAAGAACCCAGACGGAACAGCAGTGAAGCCACGTGATCTCCTTCAGACGAAAAGAGCATACGGCACGTCTCGTCTAGGGATCTGTGGCTATCCTGAACGCATGGTGAACGAGCATCGCAGCGGCCCTGTGCGCAGCACGGCGGCCCGCGAGGCGATCCTCGACGCGACGGCCCGGCTCTTCCACAATCAGGGGTACGACCGGCTCACGATCGAGGGCATCGCCAAGGAGGCCAAGGTCGGCAAGCAGACCATCTACCGCTGGTGGCCGTCGCGCGGCGCCCTCATCGGGGAGTGCCTGGCCGAGGGACGCCTCATCCCCGTGGACTTCGTCGTGCCGGACACCGGAGACCTCTCCGCCGACGTGGAGACCTGGCTGCGGAGCGTCCTGTCGATCCTGGAGAAGCCGCAGGGCGGCGTACTGCTGCGGTCGCTCGTGGCCGCGGCCACGGAGGATGCCTCGGTCGGCGCGCACCTCGGCGAGAGCCTCGGGGTCGAGAAGTACCTGTCGGAGCGTCTCCGCGGCGGCATCCGCGACGGTCAGCTGCCGGAGGACGCCCCGGTCGAGCAGCTCGGTCGCGCCATCCTCGGGGCCATCATCGTGGAGTCCCTCGGCCGCGAGGCCCACGACCCGGGGTCCGTCGTCGCCCTGACCCGCTACCTCTTCGCCCGCTGAGGTCGCGGATCCGCACGAGGTCGCACGGATTCAGGGAATCCCTGCGACCCGGGTGCGAATCCGCGACGCGGGCCCGGATCAGCCGAGGAGCAGGGTGAGCACGGTCGCGCCGCCGCCACCGAGGATCAGCGCCACGATGACGGTCCACGCGATGATGCGGATGCGCCGGTTGCGCTTCTCGCCGAGATCGCCGTAGTCCTCGCTGAGGCCGTCGTTGCTCATGCGCTGACCGGCTCGGTGACGGTCGGACCGAAGTACGACGGCAGCGTTGCCTGCGAGCGCTCGCGGAGCTCGGCGGCCGAGACGGTGAAGACGTCCTGCACCTCGAGCTGCGGCTCGCTGTCCGTGACGCCGATGCGGGCGACCGGGTAGCCGCGGCCCTCGCAGAGTCCGCGGAACTTCACGTCGTCCTCGCGGGGAACGGTCACGATCACGCGGCCGGTCGACTCGGAGAACAGGGCGGTCGCGGCGTCCACGCCATCGCGCTCGATGATCTCGTTGAGCCAGACGCGGGCGCCGACGCCGAAGCGCATGACACCCTCGGCCAGAGCCTGTGCGAGACCACCTTCGGAGAGATCGTGTGCCGAGGAGATGAGCCACTCGTCACGGGCCGCGGCGAGCAGTCCGGCGAGGCGCTTCTCGCCCGCGAGGTCGACCTTCGGCGGGCGGCCGCCGAGGTGCTGGTGCACGACCTCGGCCCACGCGGAGCCGGAGAGCTCGGTCGACGTGGTGCCGAGCAGGTAGATGTTCTGCCCCTCGTCCTGCCAGCCGGACGGGATGCGGCGGGAGACGTCGTCGATGATGCCCAGCACGCCGACGAGCGGCGTCGGGTGGATCGGCACGTCGCCGGTCTGGTTGTAGAACGAGACGTTGCCGCCGGTGACGGGGGTACCGAGTTCGTAGCAGCCGTCCGCGAGGCCGTCGACGGTCTGCCCGAACTGCCACATGACCTCGGGGTTCTCGGGGGAACCGAAGTTGAGGCAGTCGGTGATGGCCGTCGGCACGGCACCGGTGACGGCGACGTTGCGGTACGCCTCGGCGAGCGCGAGCTGCGCGCCGGCGTACGGGTCGAGCTGGCAGTAGCGGCCGTTGGCGTCGGTCGCGACGGAGAAGCCCAGGCCGGACTCCTCGTCCACGCGGATCATGCCGGCATCGTCGGGGAAGCTCAGGGCCGTGTTGCCGAGCACGTAGTAGTCGTACTGGTTCGTGATCCAGCTCGTGTCCGCGAGGTTCGGCGAGGCGACGAGGGCGAGGAACTGCTCGCGCAGCGTCTCCGCGTCGTTCGCGCGCGGCAGGTTCTCGGCGGCGTCGGCCTGCAGCGCGTCGATCCACGTCGGGTAGGCGACCGGGCGGTCGTAGACGGGACCGTCGACCGCGACGGTCGAGGGGTCGACATCGACGATGCGCTCGCCCTGCCAGTCGATGATGAGGCGTCCGTCGCCGGTGACCTCGCCGAGCACGGAGGTCTCGACCTCCCACTTGTTCACGACGGCCAGGAAGGCGTCGAGCTTCTCGGGGGCGACGATCGCCATCATGCGCTCCTGCGACTCCGACATGAGGATCTCCTCGGCCGTGAGCGTGGGGTCGCGCAGCAGCACGTTGTCGAGCGAGACGTGCATGCCGCTGTTGCCGTTGGCCGCGAGCTCGCTGGTCGCGCAGGAGATGCCGGCGGCACCGAGGTCCTGGATCGCCTCGACGAGCTCGCCGCGGTAGAGCTCCAGACAGCACTCGATGAGCACCTTCTCGGCGAACGGGTCGCCCACCTGCACCGCGGGGCGCTTGGTCGGGCCGCCGTCGGCAAACGTGTCGGAGGCCAGGATGCTCGCACCGCCGATGCCGTCGCCACCCGTGCGGGCGCCGAACAGGACGACCTTGTTGCCGACGCCGGTGGCGTTCGCGAGCTTGAGGTCTTCGTGCCGCAGCACGCCCACCGCGAGCGCGTTCACGAGCGGGTTGGCCTGGTAGACGGAATCGAAGACCGTCTCGCCGCCGATGTTCGGCAGGCCGAGGCAGTTGCCGTAGAAGCTGATGCCGCTGGTCACGCCGTGCACGACGCGGGCGGTGTCCGGGTGGTCGATCGCACCGAAGCGCAGGGCGTCCATGACGGCGACGGGGCGGGCGCCCATCGAGATGATGTCGCGGACGATGCCGCCGACACCGGTCGCCGCGCCCTGGAAGGGCTCGATGAACGACGGGTGGTTGTGTGACTCGGCCTTGAAGGTGACGGCCCAGCCCTCGCCGACGTCGACGACGCCCGCGTTCTGGCCCATGCCCACCATGAGGCGTTCCTTCATCTCGTCGGAGACCTTCTGGCCGAAGCGGCGCAGGTAGTTCTTGCTCGACTTGTAGGAGCAGTGCTCCGACCACATCACCGAGTACATCGCCAGCTCGCCCGAGGTGGGGCGGCGGCCGAGGATCTCCTTGATGCGCGCGTACTCGTCGTCCTTGAGCCCGAGGGCGCCGTACGGCTGCTCCTTCTCGGGCGTCGCGATCGCGTTCTCGACGGAGTCGGGGACGTGCTGGGGGGAAGGTGCAGGGGCGGTGGTCACGCGCACTCCAAAGGAAGGGGCCGGCGGGGCAGGTTCAGTCTACCGGCGCGGTCGGGGCCGCTCTCTCGTGCGTGCTGTCGGACGGGGTCGCGGCGGGAAGGCGGCGGCGTCATGGCAGCTCGGCGAGGCTCAGGCCCTGTGCGCGTGCGGCGGCCGCCAGCTCGCGGTCGAACGTGAGGAGTGCCGTGACCACGTCGCCGAGTTCGAGCGCGGCGGCGAGGTGGAGAGCGTCCAGAGTGCGGAGCCCTGAGCCTGCCCGGATGGCCGCGGTCAGAGTCTCGTCGTCGAGGGAGACGAGCGCGACGCGGTCGAGGAGGCCGACGACGGCTTCGCGGTCGAGGGAACGGCGGTCGGCGATCGCGTGCAGCTCCACGGCGAGGAGGCGCGAGTCCAGTGAACCATCGCTCGGCGACATTGCGAGGCCGCACGGACGGAGCTCCCCGAACGTTCTGGATAACTCCTCTGCAGGGCGGCGTCAGGAGGAGGAGTGCGCTGCCGCGAACCGCTGCGCCAGCACCCCCGCCGCCTCGCGCAGCGCCTCGGGCCCGACCACCGTGAAAGGCGCGTCGAACCGGGCCACCGCGGCGAGCACACCCGTCCACGACCAGAAGCCGACCGTGACTCGGCACGAGTCCTCCGACAGCGGCACCACGGCGCCGTCTCCGACCCACGGCGCCACGTCCCGCGCCGGCAGGGCGATATCCACCACGCCCGTGCACGGCCAGCGGTCCTCGGCCGTCGAGCCCTTGGCGCGGGCGGCGAGGAAGGTCTGGGCGTCCGCGGCGGGCAGAGGCCGCGGCGTGAAGGAGGGCCCGGTCGGCGTGCGTGGCTGCAGTCGATCGAGGCGATACGTGCGCCAGTCGGCCGCGTCCAGGTCCCAGGCCAGCAGGTACCAGCGGCCCTCGCGCGCCACTATGGCATGGGGCTCGGTGCGCCGTGGAGGGCGGTCCCGCGCGGATCCGTAGTCGAAGCGGAGCACCTTCCGGTCGCGTACCGCCGCGCTCGCCGCCTCCAGCACGGCCGGATCGGCGCGGATCTCTGCCGGTGCTCCGTCGAAGCGGATCCCGTCGATGCGGTGGCGCAGGCGTGACGGCATGACCTGACGGACGGTCGCGAGAGCGCGCTGAGCGGCCTCGGCGACCTCGACCCCGGTCGCGCTCGCACTCTGCAGGGCGACGGCGATCGCCACGGCCTGCTCGTCGTCGAACAGGAGCGGCGGCATGTCCGACCCCGCTTCGAGGCGATAGCCGCCGTACGGGCCCTTGCTGGATCCGATGCGGTAGCCGAGCGCGCGCAGGCGATCGACATCGCGGCGCACCGTGCGCGGCGTGACGCCGAGACGGTCGGCGAGTTCCCCGCCCGGCCAGTCGCGCGTCGCCTGCAGCAGGGACAGCAGCGCGAGCATGCGCGACGAGCTTCCGGTCATGGCTCCATTCTGCGGCGAAAAGAGGACACAAACAGACCTCTACCGCTGTGACGGTGGGATCACACGGTCCGATCGGCGGACCGGGACACGGAGGACACCATGACTCTCACGACCACCACCCACCTCAACTTCCGCGGCACGGCCCGTCAGGCCCTGGACTTCTACCGCTCGGTCTTCGGCGGCGAGGTGACCGCGGCGACCTACGGGCAGTTCGGGATGCCGGACGGGGTCCCCGGGTTCGACAAGCTCGTGTTCGGGCAGCTCGACGGGCCCGTGCGCCTGATGGCGTATGACGTCCCTGGCGCGGACGACGCGGCCGCGACTGCCGGCACCACCCGTCGCGAGAACGGGATGACGATCACGGACCGCTCCTTCTTCCAGTCGCTGCGGGCGAGCTCCCTGGATGAGCTGCAGCCCCTCTGGGACGGCCTCGCCGAGGGGGCGACCGTGATCGAGCCTCTCGCCGCCTCCGCGTGGTCCGCCGGTTTCGGCATGCTCACCGACCGCTTCGGCGTGACCTGGGTCCTCGACGTCGCCTGACCCCGTTGGACGCTCGACCCGGCCCCGTGCGGTCGACCCGGCCCCTTGCGGTCGACCCGGCCCCGTGCGCCCGTCCGCAACGGGCCGGGATGCACGGCAGGGGGTGGGTCGACGAGCGGCGTGCCTCCTGCAGTTGGCCCGGCCCCTTGCGGTCGACCCGGCCCCTTGCGCCCGTCCGCAACGGGCCGGGATGCACGGCAGGGGGTGGGTCGGCGCCCGTGGGCGACATGACATGTCAAGGGCCTCTTCGTCGTCGGTCGCCTGACGTAGAAAGGAGGAGACGAAAGGCAGGGCATGGCCGCAGGAGACATCGAGACCTTCTCGCGCAACGGCATCTGGTTCAACCGGATCCAGGGCGAGTCGCACACGCTGGGCAGCAGCTTCGAGTCGATGGAGGAGGCGGTGAAGGTCGGCCGTGGCGCGGCGACAGCGCGTCAGGTGCAGCATTTCGTGCGCACCGAGGAGGGGCCGTCCGACGACGTGGCCCCGAACGAGGCGCACCCGCGCGATCTCATGTGGTGAGTCGCGGATGATCCTGCAGGCGTGCGTGAACGGTGCCAGGGACGTCGCGGAGCATCCGTGGCTGAGTGCCGACGAGACGGTGGTGGCCCAGGACGCCGCGGCGGCCGTCGATGCTGGTGCCGCAGAGATCCATGTGCATGCGAAGGACGCCGCCGGCCGCGACTCCCTGGCACCTGAGGGTGTGCGGCGGTGGCTCGGAGCCGTCCGTGCTGCGGCGCCGGGGATACCCGTGGGCGTGACGACCGGAGCCTGGGCCGAGCCCGACGTGTCGCGACGGCTCGCGGCCATCGAAGGCTGGACGGAACTTCCCGACTACGCCTCCGTGAACTGGCACGAGGCCGGAGCCGACGAGGTGGCCGCAGCGCTGCATCGACGGGGGATCGGCGTGGAAGCGGGCATCTGGGACGCAGCGGGGCTCGAGGCCTGGCGGGTCTCCCCGGTCCGCGGCGCCTGCCTGCGCGTCCTGGTCGAGCTTCCCGCGGAGGCCGCCGACGTCGTCCGTCCGCACGCCGAGGGACTGATCGCCCATGTGGCGCGCGAGGAGCCCGACCTGCCGATCCTGCTGCACGGTGAGGAGCTGTCGGCCTGGCCCGCCCTCGACCTCGCCGGGGAGCTCGGCCTCGACACGCGGATCGGCCTGGAGGACACGCTCCTCCTCCCGGACGGCACCGACGCCCCGAGCAACGCTGCCCTCGTCCGCGCCGCCCGCGCCCGCCTCCCCCGCCCCTAGCCCGCCGCCCCGCCCGCCTGCCGCACCTCGCCCGCCCGTCGCATGGCGCCGGTGCGGGTGCAGAAACGTCCCTCTTTTCGCGAGTTCTGGTCCCTTTTCGCACTACGCAGTTCGGACCCTCTCTTGCGAGTGCAGAACCGCGCCTCAACGCGCAGACTCCCGCCCGTTCTTGCGCTCTCCAGCGCCGGTCGCATACGCCCTGCCGCGGATGCGAAACCGCTCTTCGGAGGGCGGGCTCCGGCCCGTTCTTGCGCTCCGCGCCATGGGGACTGATCCCGGCCCCTTGAGTGCGGGTGCAGAACCGCACCTCCCGCCATCGGCTCCGAGGCGTTCTCGGCAATCCGCTTCGGAAGGCGGCGGTCCGAACCGTGTCAGGGCCTTCCCGAGGAGTACGAGCGCCCCTACGCTGGAGCGATGTTCGCCGGTGCCTCCGTCTACTTCCTGCTCGTCTACGTGGTCGTCCCGCTCCTCGCGCTGCTGCTCCTGTGGCTGATCATCTACTCGGCGGTCCGGGCGGCATTGACTGCGCATCGCCGCGCCCTCGCCGCGGAGCGCACCACCGCGCCGGACACCCCCTGATCCTGCGCTTCCGGCGACCTCGTGGCCGCTTGCCTCGCCCTGACGCCGGGTGCAGGCGCAGGACCGCTCCTCACGCCCCCGCCCTCCGGCACGTTTCTGCCCTTCCGTGCACGAGTCCATTCCGGGACCCGGTGCGGGTGCAGAAACAAAACCCTGGTCTCGCCGGCCCCGAAACGTTCTCGCACTCCCCCACGGGTGCGCCACTCGGCCTCAGTGCGAGTGCAGAAACGTCCCTGGCCTCGCCCGCTCCGGAACGTTTTCGAACTCGCCAAACGGCGTGCGCGCCACTCTGCCCCGGTGCGAGTGCAAAAACGTCCCTGGCCTCGCCCGCTCCGGAACGTTTTCGCACTCGCCAACGGCATGCGCGCCGCCCGGGACCCGGTGCGGGTGCAGAAACGTCCATAGTCCCGCCGGCCATGGAACGTTTTCGCACTCGCGAACGGCGTACGCGTCACGCTGCCCCGGTGTGGATGCAGTAATGCCCCTCAGCTTGCCCGCCCCGGAACGCTTTCGCACTCCGCACCCGCAGGAGGCCGCACGGACCGGACTCACCCGGCACTCCACCCGCCCCAGTCGGGACGGTCCACGATGCAGAAGCGGTTCCCCTCGGGGTCTTCCATGATGATGTAGTCGGCGTCGTCGGGCCGACCGTCCCAGTGCACCTCCCGCGCTCCGAGCCCGGCGAGGCGCTCCACCTCGGCAGCCTGGTCCTCCGCATAGATGTCGAGGTGGATGCGCGGCGGCAGCACACGCTCCGAGTGGTGGGCGTCGAGCGCGATGCACGGTGCGTCGGCGTCGCGGGGTTTGAGTACGACCCAGTCGTCCTCCGCGGGGTCTCGTTCGACGTAGTCGAGGGCGGCCTTCCAGAACGCAGTCTGGGCCGGGAGGTCGTCGACGCGGATCACGATCGACACGATCTTCAACATGCGGCAAGGGTACGGCGGGGGAGGGTGTCCGCGGAGGGGCTTGCGCCCCCGCGCGGGATCAGCTTCCGGAACGGCCGAAGTCGCTCGCGAGCCACTCCTCGACCGACGCGAACGGGAACTCCCGCGCAGCGAAAACCCCCGGCACAGTTCGGACCTCCCGCATCCGGTCAAGCCGGAACAGCCGCCAGTCGTCGCGGTCGATGTCGAACCCGACCACGTACCACCGCCCTCCGCGGAGGACATGGCGATGCGGCGCGATCACCCGCTCCGAAGAGTGATCGTGCTGATCGGTATAGGTGAAGGTGACGCGAGCACCCTGGGCGACCGCGTCCGCGAGCGTCCCGACCGCAGCCCACGCCGCGGGCGCCGGCTCTGCGCGGAGGATCTGCGTGGACAGCGCCGTCGCCGCGGCCCGTCGTCGGAGGCCCGGCGGGAGGACCTGCTCGATCTTCCCGCGGACGACGGCGGCGGCCGGGTCTTCCGGGCCCCACGCTTCGAGGACGAGCAGCCCGGTGATGATCGCGGTGACGTCGTCGGCGTCCAGGAGCAGCGGTGGGATGCGCGTCCCCGGCCGCAGGCGATAGACCGCGCCGGGACCGGGGCGGGAGTGGACGTCGTAGCCGAGGTCGCGCAGGCGCTGCATATCGCGGCGGACCGTCCGCGGGCTCACGGTCAGGCGGGCGGCGAGGTCGGGCACGCTCCACTCGCCGCCGGTCTGCAGCAGCGACAGCAGATGGAGCGTGCGGTGCGAGGGGGCGTCCACGGCTCCATCATCGCGCGAGATGCGGCCGGAATCAGGCCGTATCCGTTCGTAGCGTGGAGCGACACCGACCGAGAGGACCCTCATGCGCATCGCTGTCACCACCCCCAACGGCCACGTCGGGCACCACCTCACCCGGATGCTGGTCCGCGCCGGCGTCCGCCCCCTGCTGCTCGCCCGGAACCCGGATGGCATCGCCGCCGACCTGCGCCCGTACGTCGACATCGCCCGGGCCGACTCGCAGAATCCCGAGGAGGTCGTCGCCGCGACACGAAACGTCGATGCCCTGTACTGGGTGGATCCGTCGGTTTTCTCCGACGACCCGCTCGCCGACTACGCCCGTGCGACCGAGGCCCTGGTGCAGGCCGTCCGGGCGAACGGCGTCCGGCGGGTGGTGTTCCAGAGCAGCGTCGGCGCGGAGAAGCGGCACGGCGTCGGCGAGATCGACGGCCTGGCCGGCACGGAGGTCGCGCTCGACTTCCTCGACATCGACGTGACGCATCTGCGCTGCGGCTACTTCTTCACCAACCTGCTGCTCGACGTCGAGTCGCTGCGGGCGGGCACGCTCACTACCGTGCTGCCGCTGGACTTCCGGATGCCGTGGGTGGCGCCGCGCGACATCGCGGAGGTCGCCGCCCTCACGCTGCTGAACGGGGAGTGGACGGGGCGGCGCGTGCAGGCCGTGCACGGACCCGCGGATCTGAGCTGGTCCGAGGTCGCCGCGATCCTGACGCGCGAGCTCGGGCGAGAGGTGACCGTACAGCGCATCGACGACGAGGAGATGCGCCAGGGGCTCCGTGCTGCGGGGATGCCGGAGGCGATGGCCGAGGCCGTGCTGGGGATGTCGACCGGACTCCGCGACGACTTCGTGGCGGAGCAGCCGCGGTCAGTCCGCTCCACAACCCCGACGACCCTCGAAGCGTGGGCGCGCGAGGAACTGGTCGGAGTGGTGTGACCGGCATCCCGCCGGAACCGATCTCGTCCGATATCGTGCGGCCATGGAGACCACATCCGAGGTGACGCACGAGATCGATGACGACGCACGGTCGAGGACCGCGCCAGAGGCGGAGGAGGCCGAGCGCGCAGAGCGCCGACGGCTGGCCGCGAACCGCTTCGGATGGATCGTCGCGTGGGGTGTGTCCGTCGTCGCCCTGATCGTCGGCATCAGTCTCACGGGGGTCGGGACGGTCGAGCACATCGTCGAGTACGGCGACAGCTACGACGTCTTCACGCGAGACGTCTGGCCCGCGGGTCTCGTGCTTCTCGGCGTGGGCGCGGTCGGCATCATCGCCACCGCCCTCGCCACTGCGGTCCTCACGCAGAAGCGCTGATGCCCTACGGAGAACGCCCCCGCCGTTCGGGTCGGCGGGGGCGTCGGTTCCATGGAGTCGCGTTACTGCACCGACCACCCGCCGTCGGAGGCGAGGATGGCGCCGTTGATGTTCACGGCGTCGTCCGAGAGCAGGAAGGTGATCGACGCGGCCAGGTGCTCGGCGGTCGCGACGGTCGGGATGGCCTGCTGGAACGGGGCGAGGCGGCCGGAGCCGTACTCGGACATGTGCGGGGGCATGGGGATTCCGGTGGCGACGCCGCCCGGGGCGACGGAGTTCACGCGGATGCCCTTCGGCCCGTACATGAAGGCGGCCGACTTGGTGACGCCGATGATGCCGTGCTTGCTGGCCGTGTAGGCGTTGCCCGAGGCGTTGCCGCGCAGGCCCGCCTCGCTCGACACGTTGAGGATCGCGCCGCGACCGGCGGCTTCCATCACGGGGATGACCGCACGCATGAGCTTGAACGGCGCGGTGAGGTTGATCGCGATGACGCGGTCCCACACGGCATCCGGGGTCTCGCCGGCGGGGGAGAAGTCGTCGTTGATGCCGGCGACGTTCGCGAGCCCGTCGATGCGGTCGCCCGCCGCGGCGACGACGGCGTCGATCGCGTCCTGCTTGGTGAGGTCGCCCGCGACCGTGACGATGTCGGCGTCCGGCAGCTCGGCCTTGAAGGCGTCGAGCTTCTCGGCGGCGATGTCGCTGGCGATCACGCGACCGCCTTCCCGGGCGATGCGCGAGGCGGTGGCCTTGCCGATGCCGGAGGCGGCGCCTGTGACGATGACGGTCTTGCCGGCGAAGCGGCTCGCCGTGACCTTCTCGGTCCAGCCCTCGTAGGCGTCGTCCTCGGGGATCTCGCCGTTGTTCGCGGCGCGGACGAGGTCGTCGACGACCGACTGCGGGAGCTGGCCCTGGCTCATGGCGACGAGCTGCTGCAGGGGGAGTCCGAGCACGGGGGTGAGGAGCTCGGGGTCGGCGCCCGTCTGCTCGAAGAGGCCACGGATGAGCGGGCCGCCGGTGGGGTCGTTCATCCAGTCGCCGATGGTGGAGTGTGCGGTGAGGGCCATGCTCTTTCTCCTTGCTCGGGTTTCGCAACGGTGCGTCTACTTATGTTCCAGTGTACGCCTCTGTACGCTCGAAAGGTGCCCCGTCCTCGCAGTGAAAAGGCCCGCCAGTCCGTGCTGGAGGCGATGCGCCGCGCGCTCGCCGCAGACGGATACGAGGCGGTCACGATCGAGGGTCTCGCGGCTGAGGCGGAGGTGTCGAAGCAGACCATCTACCGGTGGTGGCCGTCGAAGGCCGCGATCCTCGGGGAAGCGCTGCTCGAGGGGACCGTTCCCGGTTCGGATGTCGTCGTGCCGATGACGGACGACCTCGGCGCGGACCTGCGCGCGTGGTTCACGGCGGTGTCCGCGGGGCTCGCTCGGCCCGAGGGTGTCTCGCTGGCGCGGGCGCTGATCGAGGTGACGGCGGCGGACCCGGAGCTGGGACTGGTGCTGAACGAGCGGCTGGCGGCGCCGATCCGGGAGTGGGTCGCGGAGCGGGTGTCACGCGGACGCGCGGACGGCGACGTGCGGGCGGACGTGGATGCCGCCGCGGTCGCCGACGAGTTCATCGCGATCGCCTCGTACTCCGCCCTGATCGGGCAGCCGTTGAGTGCGGAGCGGGTGGAGGAGACCGTGGTGCGGTTACTGCGGGGGATCGCGGCGGGCTGAGCCTCTCGCTGGATTGCTGTGCGGCGCGACGGTCGCGGTTCTCCATGCTCACTCGTTGCGTACCGCGAGTCAAGAATATCGGTTGCGACCTCATATGTGTGCTTTCATATGTCTCATGACGCAGCGAGCGCGATCCCGCGGCTTCGTGTCGGTGGGCCGGCGGGTGTGCGACGGCGGTGAGTGAGGAACTGCTAGAGGTGGGCATCATGCTTTATGTCGCGGTCGGCGTAGCTCTTCTTCTCTGGGGGACGTTGGTGGGGCGGGTCGGCAGGAAGCTCGGCACTCTTCTCGCCATCGTTCCCGTTCTGGTGTGGTTCGGGGTCCTTGCGTGGTTCGGCTCGTCGGGCAACCTCGACAGCCCGGCTGGAGATGCGCTTCCTGTGTACCTCGTGGTCGGGCTCCTTGCTTTTACGATCGGCGTCAACCTCACCGATCGCTCCGTATCCGTGCGCAATTCACGACAGGAGCCATGACCCGGTCCATGTGTGATGCCGGCGACGAGTGTGGCGGTGACGTCTTGACGGTGCCGCCGGCCGCGGCCTGACCTGCGGGGGCTGACAGGTCGCCCTCCGCCACCTGGAAGCAGACCAGCCCGCGAGACCGCCACGTCTCGACCAAGGAGACGGTGGTGCGATTGCTGCGAGGGGTCGCGCCGTGATTAGTCCGCGGTCGGGCTGAACCGGAGTACGTTCGTCTCACGCCTGCGGAACCCGACGGACTCGTAGAGCCGCAGTGCGGACTCCCGGGACGGGCGTGAGGTGAGATCGAGCGTCCGGAGTCCGCGCTCTTGCGCGAGCTGAGTCATATGCTCCAAAAGGAGCCGCGCGATGCCCCGCCCCCGAGACGCCTCGTCGACTACGACGTCTTCGACATGCCCGCGGAGCCCGGTCAGGGAAGGCGCGGTCACGAGAGTGGCGGTGCCGACGATGCGCCCAGAGTCACGCGCCACCAGGAGCTCCGTCGCCTCGTGTGCGATGACCGCCTCGGTTCGAGCGCGATCGAACTCGGCCGATGCGGAGAGCTGCACCAGGAGCGATGCAATTGCTTCGGCGTCAGCGTCCGTGAGTTCGCGCAACGATTCGATGGTCAGGGGCGACTCGTCCATCTCGGTACCGTAGCCCGATTCGGGACTTGGTCACTCTCTTCGGAAGAGAATGCTCCCGAAGCCGACGAGCATGAGACATGCGCCAAACAGACCAGTCAGAGCAGAAGGTGCGAGGTTCCCAGTCGTGTGCTCCGCGTCCGAGATGTAGCCCTCAGCAATCGCCATGACGATGGCGAGGATGATGACGCTGGCACCGACAAATCCCATGCTGACCTCCACGGTCCCAGGTCGGCGCTGCGGGTTCCGCATCGGCCCGAGCGGGACGAGCAGCACGCAGAGAGCATAGAGGGCGCACGCCCCATCGGCGGAAACGTAGGCGCTGTGCCAGAGCCGGAGCGCCGACTCCCGAGAGAGACGCGGGCGAGCGAACGTCCGGCATCCTCGCGCTCTCGGACAGGAGCCCGGGCCGCGCATCACAGTGTGGGCCCGGGCGGCGAGGAATGCCGGCTCGAGTCGCGATATCGCCTCATCATCGCGAAGTGCCACACGGCGGCGCCCGTCGCCGCAGTCGCTTCGAGCGCCGGAGCGAGCTGCGGCACGGAGTTGGCTCCCACGAGCACCGCAAGGAACCAGCCCCATACGCACAGGGTCGCGACGAGATGGCGGCGGGGGTATGTGATCGTTGCGAACCACGTCGAATGCTCGACGACAAGCGGCTGCTCCGATCGCACGTCACGCACCATCGGGATGCCGGCCATTCGTCGCCCTTCGAGTTAGCCAACGCCTCATCATGTGCAGGTACCACGCGGCACCGATCAGCGCGGTGATCACGAACAACCATGGCCCTGTAGGGGGATAGAGCACTGAGAGCACCGTGGCTGCTGCGATCAGCAGGCCCATCGCGATTGTCAGCGCCCGTTCGCGCCCGCGCTCTGTGATCACTCCCCACCAGGTTCGCGGCACATCCCTCATCTGCAGGGACCTCCTCGGTACGTGTCGACCCACCACACCAAGCCCGGAACCACATACGGCTGGGTGGCAGTGACCTGGACAGTGTCTGGGGCTGGGCTTTGGCCGACGAACATCGTGGCTCCCTTCTCGTGTAGCTCGGTGCGGGCGAAAGACGCGTGCGTCAACGTCGCGTCGTCGGGCTCGGCGACGAACGCGGCATTCCCCCGGGAGAGCAGGACGCCAGGGTGGGGATGAGGCTCAGCGCGAGGATGCTCCATGTACTCAGCGTCCCGACGAGGTTCTGACGTCGTTGCGAGACCATCGAGAACCACGAGTGGTCGCCTCCGAGCGGATCGTCAACGAAGATGCGGGCTCCCACGTCGCTTCTGCTCGACATCACGACGAGAGTTGTGCCGAAGTCGACGGTAGGCCGCTCTTCCCAAGAGGAAGATGGCGTACCCCGCACCCCCGACGACGACGAGCCAGAGGAGGATGACGGTGACGGCGAAGACGTTTCCGAACATTGGGGTTCCTTCGTGCTGCGGCGCTGGCGGCGTTCAATAGGTGGAGACGGATGTGCCGCTTACGCGGATCCCGATAGAGCCCTTTGTGGTTGCCCAGGCCAAGTTCGCGGTGTACCGGAGTTCCGCCCATGCCGGGCCCGCGGCGCTCTGCGTCGCCCGCTTAACGCTGCCCGATCGGGTGCAGGAGCCGGCGACGTTGTCGCAGGTGAGCGATCGCATGTCGCGAACCCTCGCGCGACCTGAAGTGCTGGTCTGATAGTCGATGACGAAGGTCGCGCTGCTGATGAGGTCGTAGACCCCCACCCGGCATCCAACCTTCCAGCCCGCGGAGCTTCTGCAACCGCTGATGGAGGACCGCGTTGCTGCGTCTGACGCACCGGTTGGAAGCTCGAGTTCGGTCCAACTCCGAGAACCGTCGGCGAAGATGCTGATGGTGCGAGTGTCGGTGCTCGTGGATTCGATCATCGTCCGCACAGGATCCTTTCCAGCAAGTGAGTCAGGAGCTTCGCCGTGCTCCATCTTGTCGACTAGCTGATCCTGGATCTCCAGGTCGATGCCGCCCTCGGTCATCGTGGATCGGATCGCTGACTCTTCGGCGTCGGAGAGAAGTCCCGCGTCGGCCGAAGCGGGAGCCGCGAGGAGCAGCGTTGTAGCCACACTCAGGCCAGCCACCAGTCCGAGGCTGGGAATGTACCGTCTCATGGATCCTCCTACGCGATCTGTATCTGCAGAGAGTAAAGCGCACGCATGAGGACGATTGCAATATATTTGGATGACGAACGTAGTCCAGGCGATGGTGTCAGAAATGGTGTGGTTCCCGGCGCCTCGAAGGGCTCACTGAGTGTTGGCCTGGGAGTGATCGGCTCTCGGGTGGGCTGCCGCCGTCCGCCCATCCGTGAAGCGCGCCTGCGCGCGGTCGTGGCGTCGCGGTACGGGCACGTGTTCCGTCGCGGCCGCGAGGCCCATGCGCTTCGTCGAGACGTACACGCTCTCGGCGGTGTCGACGAGGAACGTCTCGTGCCACACGCCGACCGCTCCCGGAGCCCTGCGGGCGGCGCGGTTGAAGGCGGTCCAGGCCGGACGGTGCTGCTGTTCCGGGTTCGAGGCGTAGGCGTAGAGCTTGTCGATGGACGACCAGAACTGCACGACGTAGGGTCCGCCCGATCCGAGGAGGAGCTGGTAGCCGAGCAGGCCGGAGTCGGACTCGGTGCTGAGCTCGCGGAGCATGTGCGGCATGGCGACGAACGCTGGCAACCACAGGTCGGGGCGCCACCACCGGTTGATCTGCATCCCGATGTGGAACACGACGAGTTCGCCCTCGTGGCGGTGGGTCATGCGGCCCGTGATGACTTTCGACATGGCGACTCCTCAATTGGATAGCAATGCTATCCATAATGGATAGCGCTACTATCGACGTCAAGAGGTGGCCATGAGGATTTCCGAACTGTCAGCGCAGACCGGCGTGACCGTGCCGACGGTCAAGTACTACCTGCGCGAGGGGCTGCTGCCCGAGGGCGAGCGCACCTCCGCGACGCAGGCCACGTACGGCGAGAAGCACGTCGAGCGGCTGCGCGTCATCCGGGCGCTGCTCGACGCGGGGGTGAGCATCGCCGAGACGCGACGAGTGGTCGCGGCGCTGGATGATCCGCCCGAGAGTGCGCACGAGCTGCTGGGGGCGGCGCATGCGGCGATCACTCCGCCGGTGGATGAGTCTTTGGATCTGACTGACGCGGAGGCGCTCGTCGCGGGGCTCGGGTGGAAGCCGGGGATGTGTGACGAGGCGGTGCTGTACGCGGTCGCGCGGGCGCTGCAGGGGTTGGAGCGCGTCGGCTTCTCCGTTCCGGATGCGGCGATGGCGGAGTACCTCGCGAGTGCGCGGCGGATCGCGGACGCGGAGATCGCGGGCGTGCCGGAGGAGTCGGCGGAAGCGGCGGTGCGGTACGTGGTGCTGGGGTCGGTGTTGGTGGAGCCGTTGTTGTTGGCGTTGCGGCGGGTGGCGCAGCAGGTGAGCTCGGGGGAGCGGTTTGAATGACACGTCACCGCGCTTGTGTTTTGGGGCGTCAATAGTCGGCGGCGGTTGCGGCGAGCATCCGTAGCGAGTGCGGGAGCGTCGCGCAGCGGTCAGGGACTGATCGTCGGGAGGTTGCAGTTCAGCGTCTGTGATGGGCTGGATGGGTGTGCCAGCGGAGATCGATCTTGCGCGTCTCGGCGCGCCGACGCGGGACACTCGCTATGTCGGCCGCTCCTTCTATGGTTGTCAAGAACCCACCGTGGTGTCAGCGGCGACCGGCGCCCTCATGCTATGTAGCTTGGAGCCACTCGGCTGCACGCAGGACTGAACTCGGACTCGGAAATCTGAAGGAGAACGCGCACCCATGGCAGGCCAGCCTCCCACCTTCCGATTCGTCGACCTGTTCGCTGGGCTGGGTGGTTTTCACGTGGCTCTTCGCGGGCTTGGCGGCGAGGGCGTGTTCGCTGCGGAGTGGGAGTCAGGGCTGAACGCTCTCTACGAGACCAACTTTGGAACTGCGCCGTGGTCGGACGTGAACGAACTCAACACGGATGAGGTTATCGCCGAGCACGTTCCCGATCATGAGGTTCTTACCGCGGGTTTCCCATGCCAGCCATTCTCCAAATCCGGTAAGCAGCAGGGCTTCGAACACACTGTGCAAGGTCATTTGTTCTTTAAGGTGCACGATATCCTGCGCGTGAAAAGGCCCGGTCGCTTCATTCTGGAGAACGTCCCGAACATTCTCAGCCACGCTCGTGGTAAGACGAAGGCGACCATCATCAAGATGCTCGTCGACCTCGGGTACGAGGTCGACATCCGGCGGTTGTCGCCGCACCAGTTCGGAATCCCGCAGGTCCGCGAGCGGGCGTACTTTGTCGGAGCACTGATCTCCGAGGGCGGGCTTGCCGGCTTCGAGTGGCCAGACGAGAGCAAAGAAGAGACCACCATTGCATCCGCTCTTGACCCCGAGGCGCCGCCCGTTCGCGAGGTGCCCCAGAGGACACAGGACGCGATCGACATGTGGCGGGACTTCCTGCTTCGTGCGCCGAAGGACGTCAAGCTCCCGTCCTTCCCGATCTGGTCTATGGAGTTCCGCGCGAGTTACCCCTATGAGGAGATGACACCGCCGCGGGCGTGGTCCCAGCGGCGACCAGGAAAGCTCGATGAGTTCACGGGATCGTTCGGACTCCCGCTCGACGGACTGAGCATTGCCGGGCAGAAGCTGTTGATACCAAGCCACTCCCGGCGTGACGGAGATGTTGAGTTTCCTGGCTGGAAGCGGGCTTTCATCCGGCAGAATCGTGCGTTCTACTCGGACAACCGTACTTGGATCGACCCGTGGCTTGATGAGTGGCGGCCGTGGGAGTTCGCGTCCAGCTTCCAGAAGTTCGAATGGAATGCACAGGGCGGCGTGCGGGACATCGACGAATATGTCGTACAGGTCCGAGCTTCCGGTGTCCGTGTGAAGCGGCCGACGACCGCGCCAGCTCTGATAGCCATGACGCCGACGCAAGTGCCGATCTTAGGAGCGAAGATCTCCGGCACTGGAACTCGGCGCTATATGACCCCGTCAGAATGCGCGAGGTTGCAGAGCCTCGGCGGAATCACTCTTCCTGCAAGTGACGTTGCTGCGTACAAAGCACTCGGCAACGCTGTCAACGCGAAGGTCGTCCGCAAGATCGCAGAGCCGCTCCTTAAAGCTCTGACCTCGCGCGAAACGCCATCTGACATCACAAGGCCCGAAAACACGGACGCTCGCGAGGCTGCCTAACGGCGGTTCCAAACGGCATTGAGAAGGAAGACCACGAATGAGTCTGAACGTCGCAGAGGCCGCCGAGGACGGCTCCGAGGAGAGTCCGCGCGTGCAGGCACAGGATCGCATCGCGGAAGCACTAGCGGAACTGTCCGAAGTGACCGACACCCCGGAAGGAGTACAGGCTTGCGCCAGCTTCTCATCTGTCGACGTGGACTTCGAATCCGACGCCTGGATATCGCGATTGACCGACGTGCAAGGGTGGCTGCACTTCGATGACGATCTTTCCGATGCCGATCTCGCGGCGTTCGTAGTCAGCCTCGCCGCGAGCCTAGGCTTTGTCCCGGCGGCTCAAGGGATCGAGGAGACCGGCGGGGACACACGGCTAACAGGTGAGGCGCTGGAGCGCCTCGCTGTGCGAGCCGAGGCAGCGACCCGGCTCAAGGACGAGTTCATAGCAGAAGTCAACTCCGACGGAGTTACTCAATCGTCCGCTACTGCCTCCTGGGCAGATCGCTGGGAAGCTGAAGGGGGTGACGAGGAAGCCATCTCCCCGGAACCCGTTACGGCCAAGGCGGACGTGTGGCACATCTTCCAACTGACCAAGAAGAAGCTCAATCTCACGCCTTCCTACCAGCGAGGAGACGTGTGGCGTACGGGGGATCGACAGAAGCTGATCGAGTCAATCCTCCGCGGGATTCCCCTCCCCTCGATCATCCTGCTTCGGAAGGGCGGCGCTGCGCCCGATGATGTCGTGGACGGCAAGCAGCGCCTGACCGCGATTCTGCGCTTCGTAGGCAAGCATCCCGAAGCGCTCGCGAGGGTTGTTGAGGCGGATAAAGCGAAGCCTGAGGCTGGGTTTCGCGAGAAGTTCGAGAACGACTACCCCAAATTCCGTTTGGCCTGGAAGAGGTATATGGGCGAACCGCTTACGGCAAAGCTCGAAGACGACTACTACTTCCCATTCCGGCTACGGAACGACAAGAACGGGGTGCTAGTCGGCAAAGACTTGGAGCCTCTACGCGGGAAGTACTACACCCAGATCAAAGGGCACCCGATCCACGTCGCCGATCAGGAGGTGACGGTCGAGGAACTCTTCGAAGGCGCCCCTGATTACAAGGTGCCCGTTATCGAGTACACGAAGGCGAGCCAGCGGCAGATTCACGAGGTCTTCAACCTCTACAACAAACAAGGCATGCACCTGAACGCCGAGGAGATCCGCAACGCCGTGTTCCATGATGTTGAACTCACGCGCGCGATCCTCGTCGCGGCTGGTGACGCCAGCAGTCGTGCCAACATCGAAGAGATCGCCCCGTCGCTCCTCGACGTTCCGGGCGTCGGTGAACTCGGCAAAACGCTGGCAGACTACGGGTTCGGTGAGGCTCGCTACCGTCGAACGAAGGTGCTCGGATGGATCATCGCGACGCTCGTCAACGACTCAGGAGGCAAACTTCTTCCCTCTACCTCGCGCCATACTGACGACCTCCTCAAGCGAGTGCAGGACGACGTCTCACATGCCTTGCGCGCCTCTTCTCGTCTGTCCGACCTTTTCGGACTCGTGACGACGGCTGCCAGCATGCACGCGGCTTACGACGAGCTCTGGCCGGATAAGTTCCGCGGCGATGGGAAAAGCAGCCGATGGCAGGACTTGCAGTTGGTCGGGTCGCTCGTCGGTGTCACCATTGCCACCGCCGGCGCGCCGGAAGATATCGAGGAGCGTCTCGAGGCCAACGCCGCAACGATCCGCCAAGCGGCGCTGAACGAGTGGACGCGTCCCGAGAAGACTCAGACCCGCACGCAGTGGGACTTCATCGCTCGCATCGCCGCCGGCGTTGTAGAGAAGCTCGGGATAGACATCGAGTCAGCCTCCGAAACGATCCGTGCACGGTTCGGCTCATCAGGCGTTGAGTCGTTGCTCGCATCGCGTATCCCACCGAAAGGTGCGTGACCGATTAACGTGGAACGGGTGCACTTCGATGCGCCGTCTGGCGCGGAAGAGACATGGTGGAGCCGGTACGCTGCCGAGCTTGGGCAGATGACCTCGACCGCGCGAGGAGTGCTCCAGACCGATTGCGCCTACATCGTCGCGCGAGGGGTGCTCGGTGCGGGGCCGCCGGACGCCGCAACGTGGCCAGAGAGCCGGACGCGTACGGGGCTGGTCATGGGCTCAGTGCAGTCAGGTAAGACAGCCTCGATGTTCGGCGTAACCGCGCTGGCGCTCGACCAAGGTATTGACGTTGTGGTGATTCTTGCGGGAACACGCCTGTCGCTCTGGCGGCAAACCTACGAACGCATGGTCGAACAGCTCGATGCGGGAGAGGACGGAGTGGCGAAAGCGCGGCGGCGGCTGCTCTGTCCTCCTCCGGGCGTCGTGCTCTCTGGGGCACCCGCGACACTGGACAGCACTTATCGACTCCCCTCCGCGCAGGTGAGACGCAAGCTGTCGCGGAGACATCCGCTGATCATCGTTGCGATGAAGCAGACCGATCATCTCTACTCGCTCGGACGCGAACTGCGTCAGAGCGTGTTCGGCGAGGTCGCGCGACTCGACCGCGCCGTGCACATGCTCGTCCTCGACGATGAAGCGGATGACGGCTCCGTGCTCGACGCAGTCGTAGAGCAATCCCAAGGCCCCCTTTCGCCTGCGCTCAAACAGATTCCCCGCGCGATCGCGGACCTATGGGACCCGAGATCGAGCGGAGCGCCGGACAACCTCTTTGCCACCTACGTCGGATACACGGCAACCCCGCAAGCGAACTTGCTTCAAGAGGACCACAATCCGCTCGCCCCGCGAGATTTCGTGATGTCGCTTAGGACGCCGCTCGACGTCGGCCAGCCCGCAGACCCCGGCGAGCTGGACGCACCGCGTTCGTCGACATACCCAGAACCGAACGGCATCGACAATTACTACACGGGCGGCGAGGTCTACTACGACCGCGGCGCCAGCGTCGGCCTCTGCCGCGAGCTATCGGGACAAGCTGACAATGATCTCGCAGACTCCATCCGCGCCTTCCTTGTTGCCGGTGCGATTAGGTTGCACTGGGCGTCGACAACTGACCCCACCGTGATGGGGCCACACTCGATCAGAGGTGCCGAATTCTTCCGGAGAGACGATGTGAAAGCGGCTTCGCCGCCCACCCATTCGATGCTGCTTCACCCCTCTGCGGACATCGGCGCTCACTTCGCAGCCGCGGAAGACGTACTCGTTTGGGCTGGAGTTCCAGACCGCCCCACAGCGCGCAACCTGATTGAATCCGGCAATACACTCCTCCCGCACAGCCTCATCGCGAAGATGCGCGGTGAGGAGCCGCTCTGGGAGGCATGGATCGACCGCTACCGATCATCGTCAAGCGCGATCGCTTCCGAGTTCAACGTGATGAACCCTCGACCCATCCCCGACTGGTCGACCGTGCTCGAGATCCTGGAGAACGAAGTTATACCAGGCACGCGCGTGTCCGTCGTGAACAGCGACCCTAGCGCGGACGACCGACCCGAGTACAAGCCGGTCTTCGACGAGACCAATCAGCGTTGGCGCGCGGCCACTGACCTCTCGACGATCTTTGTCTCCGGCAACGTGATGGCGCGAGGGCTGACACTGGAAGGAATGACAACAGCACTTTTCCGACGCAGCTCGGCTAACCCTACCGCCGACACCCAGATGCAAATGCAGCGATGGTTTGGCTACCGCGGCAGGTACATCGAACTCTGCCGCATGTTCGCCACCCGGCAGCAGATCGACCTCTTCGGCGCCTACCACGATGTCGACGAGGCGCTCCGTGAAGGCATCGCGGCGAAGATGGCTGGCGCCGCGCCTTCTCCTGTCGTCCTGCACGGCATGGGCTTTCTGGCTACCGGAAAGATCGCGAGCATCGGCCGCGTGCCACTGTGTCCAAGCGCAAAGCCGTTCATCACGCTCATCAACGACGGACAGTTGCCCGACCCGAACGTGCAGCTTGTCGCTGACGTTTTTTCCGGTCCTTCCTCTGATGTCTTGGTGGGGCGCACCGTGCGCGGGCGTGCGGTCGGCCGCACGCTGTCGCTGTCAGAAGCTGCCGACCTGCTCGACAGTCTCTCATTTTGCTCGTATGCCCCTGGTGACGGAAGCCGCGTTGCAGAGTTGTGGCAGCAAGTCCAGTCCCGCGTGGACGCAACTCTGTCACTGCCTGCTGGGACACAGTTCTACAACGCCCCAAGCCCCGTCGACGGGACGCCCTCGGAGGCCCGCTTCGAGTGCCCGTACGCTATCGCCGCGTATCTTCGCTTGTGGCAAGCGTGCCTCACCCGTGCCGTCAGAGGCCTTTTCGTCACCGGAGTTCCATCTGGGCGATGGGCGATGGGCGACCTTCGTGCCAAGGCCCTGCATCAGCCCCGGTTCTCCGTCGGTATCCGATACGGCGACGGCGCCAGGATTACCGACGGACCGCTCTCCGGTCTTGGCTTCGACATTCGCGCCACCCAGAAAGGCCTCAACGCTCAGGGGAACCTCGACACGACTTGGGGCACGAACGACCCGGACGCCGGGCCTCTCGATTACCGCGGCGACGAGTTCTTCGACTACTACCATCGCGGTGACCCTCTTCCCGCAACGGCTGGGACGACGTCCTGGCGCCCGCAAGGGTCGCACGGGCAGATCCTCTTTTACATCAACAAACGACCCGGGCAACCATATCCTGCCGTCGCTGTCGGAGTGTGTATCCCCGCTGGTGGCCCGGAGCAGTTCGCCGCGACGCGAGCCGGCTCCCTGATCTCGGTGTGAGGAAACCGATGACCAACTACGAAGACGCTCGGCAGCGTATCGAACACATCCCGGTCTCGCCGGAAGCCGGCTCGCGGAACGTCGAATGGATCACCCCCGCCGAAATCATCGGGGTGGCTCGCGACACCGAAGGCAAGGTGGAACTTCTCCTTCGCGGCGCCGAGTTCGCGCCGGTCTCCCGAACCGTCAAAGACGCATCCGAACATCGATCAATCTATAAGGACGACGGGACGACATTCGAAGCCACGCGTATAGTCTTCCCCGCACTAACGCATTTCGACCAAGTGGCGGCGTTCATCTGCATCGAACTCCTGCGAAACGGAGCAGATACCGATCTCCCACGCGCTTTCGCGCGCACCGAACCGATCATCGAACTCGCCATCAAGAATCTCACGCTCTCAAACCAGGCGTTTCTCGGCCTCGCGGGTGAGTTGCTCCTCCTAGAGGCACTATGCCGCCGAGCCGAGGACACTCGCGTCGCAGAGATCATCGACGGTTGGCACGGCTGGCAGCGATCCTCACGCGACCTGGTCCTTGGCGGCACGGGAATCGAGGTCAAGACCACGACAAGCAGCGGTTCGTCACACCTCGTTGAAGGCGTGCATCAGGTCGAACGCGACGAGGACGGCGACGAGCATCGGCTGTTCCTGGTGAGCATCGGTCTCCAGCGAGCCGAGAGCGATGCCGGAAACAGCTTCACGGTCCCGAACCTCGTCGAGCGCATCACCATGCGCATGGCCGATGCCGGGGCATCGCTTCCGACCATCGAGCGTTTCGTTGCCCACGTTGCCGAGTATGGCACGAACTCGTGGATAGGTTACGACCACAGCACACAAGCAACCGACCCCACCTATTCGATCCCGTTTCTTGCGACATTCTTCCGCGCCTACGACATGAACGACGGAGCCATCAGCGTCCTGCGCCGTCTTGACGTTGCCGCGTTTCGACACGTCGCCGACGATTCGGTGAGGTTTCGGGTGAACCTTTCAGCGAACGGGCCGATCAGCGCCGAGAACCCCGTCGAAGGGGCAAACCAAGTTGCCCAGAGGATACTCGGGCTCTGAGCCGCACTCCTGCGACTAGATGCAAGCGCACGTCTGTATGTTCCGAACGTGACTCCCCACGACTTCTACCCGCCCAGGTGGCCTTGTCGCACCGCTGCGGCATGGGACGCCATCGAAGGTGTACCGTCCTCCCGTTAGCGATTCGGGCGTCATCCTGCTCATTGTCCCAACTGGTCCGCACGTATCGCAGGCGAACGATGGCTAGGCGACGATCTCTTCGCTCTCGCCGGGTATCACGACGGGAACGAGCGTGAGGTGGACCAGTTGCGCACGGTCGTGCTGCGCAGCCATGTGCGCGGCCCGCAACTCGTGCGAGCCCGAGGTCACTTCAGCGACGAACCGCTCGTGGTTGGTAATCGTCGTCCACGCCTTCGCGATCGCGGCAGAGATGTCGACCCGGTCTCGGATGAACAGCACCAACGCGACCCGGGTGGCACGCCAAACCGTGTAGCGATCGAGGAGTTGACTCAGTGCCTTCGCGAACTGGCTGCGGCCGGCCCAGAACTTACACTCCCCGATGAACGCTTCCCGGCCATTCCACGTCATGTGGATGTCCGTCTTGCCAGCGCCGATGAATGTCTCCCCAGTTACCTGCCCCGCCCAGTTCGCGTTAAGAACGAACAACAGCACGTCCCGGACGGATTCCTCGTCAGCGCCCGCCAACTTGTTCGCAGTCGCGGGCAGCCGCTCCAGAGCATTACCGAACGCCGCGATCTGGGCGATCAATGCGTCGGCAACACTCTCGGCGAGCCCATGTCTGCTGCCCTCGTCTCGTGCTAAGACCTCGATCTGGCTCATCGTGAGGGTGCGGGGATGCATCGGGATGTCGACGGCATGGGCGCCATCCACACGATTGAGGGGGATTGCTAGCGCCTGGCTCACTGAGTGAAGTGCCCGATACCTGTTCAACCGGGGCGTCAGAATCTCGCTGACAGCGGCGCGAACGGCACCACGGTGTGCCTGTATCTCCGCGTGCGAGTCTGCCGTCGACTGCCCGATCGCCTTGAACCACGCGTCCCGAAAGTTCGCGATCTCGGTGCTCAACATGGCAGTGTCCTCGACGTTACCAGCGAGCTCGAGGTGGGTATCCATCCACCATTCCCCCACCGCCGACTCGTCCCACTCTGAAGCCGCCGTACCGTGCCCACCTTGCGAGACACCCTTCAGGGCCAACGCGGCCCCAAGCACTCTCATCTCCGCGGTGATTCGCAGAACCGGGGCCGCGTCGGGATGGGAATCGTCGAGATACTCGTGTGACTTGAATGCGAACGAGTCCCACACCGGCTCGACGAAACCGGCAGCATGCCGCTCGACGATGGTGTCCACGAGTTGTCCAAGTTCGACCCCTAAAAGCGCATCGTTCCCTACGTTACGCGCGGCTTCCTTCGCCCGCTCCAACCGTTCGTCGTACCGAGTCTCATACCCTGAGATCGGATCCTTGCGTTGATGCATGTACCCATTCTGGGACCTGCCGGCGTCGAGCACAGACGTCAGCCTCCGGAGCGTCGCGACCCCGTGCCCGCTACCAGCGTTCGGTATGGCCAAAGGAGATACGGGCGCGGCTCGCTCGGTCCCTCCGCGTTCCATGGGGGCGCCCCGACAATCCTGGCGCGGCCGCAAGCGTCGATCCCGCAGCGTGCCTGCCTACTCAAACCCACCCGTCAACCGCCCGCGCATCCGCGAACTACTCTCGTTCATCCCGACGATCTCCACCGTCTTCCCCAGGCTCGCGTACTTCGTCTCGATCGCATCCAACGCGGCAACGGTCGAAGCATCCCACACGTGCGACCCCGACAGATCGACCACAACGCGATCGGGATCGTCTGAGTAAGAGAACAACGTCGTCAGGTCGTTGCTCGACGCGAAGAACAGCTCCCCCTCCACGACGTACGTCACAACGTCCCCCGCCTCGGACAGCACGCGCGTGACTGAAACGAAGTGCGCCACCCGCCGCACGAACAGCACCGACGCAACGAGCACCCCACCGACGACCCCCACCGCCAGATTGTGCGTCACCAAGACCAACAAAACGGTAGACACCATCACGAACGTCTCGCTCTTCGGCATCCGCTTCAGCGTCGACGGCCGCACGCTGTGCCAGTCGAACGCCCCGATCGCGACCATGATCATCACGGCTACGAGCGCCGCCATCGGGATCGTCCCGACGAAGTCACCGAACACCACGACCAACACGAACAAAAACAGACCGGCGCAGAACGTCGAGACGCGGGTCCGCGCGCCCGACGCCTTCACGTTGATCATCGTCTGACCGATCACGGCGCACCCGCCCATGCCGCCGAAGATCCCCGACAGCACGTTCGCGACGCCCTGTCCCCACGACTCGCGCGTCTTGTTCGAGTGGGTGTCGGTGATCTCGTCGACGAGCTTCGCGGTGAGCAGCGACTCCATCAGCCCGACGAGCGCGACTCCGAGCGCGAACGGCGCGATGATCGTGAACGTCTCCCACGTCAGCGGGACGTTCGGGATGAACAGCGACGGCAGACTCCGCGGCAGCTCACCCTGATCGCCCACGGTCGGCACCGTGATCCCGAAGGCGAGCACCACACCCGTCACGATGATCACCGACACGAGCGGCGCCGGCACGATCTTGGTGATCTTCGGCATCACGAGCATCACGACGATGCCGAGCGCCACCAGCGGATACACCAGCCACGGCACGTCGATGAGCTGCGGGAACTGCGAGCTGAACACGAAGATCGCGAGCGCGTTCACGAACCCGACCATCACGCTGCGGGGGATGAATCGCATGAGCTTCGCGACGCCGAGCACTCCGAGGACCACCTGGAAGATCCCGGCGAGGATGACCGTCGCGATGAAGTAGTCGAGCCCGTACGTCGGCGCGACGGGAGCGATCACGAGCGCCACGGCTCCCGTCGCCGCGGTCACCATCGCCGGTCGCCCGCCGAGGAACGCGATCGACACCGCCATGATGAACGACGAGAACAGCCCGACCTTCGGGTCCACCCCGGCGATCACCGAGAACGCGATCGCCTCCGGGATCAGTGCGAGGCCGACGACGAGTCCCGCCAGCACCTCTCGCGTCAGCAGTCGCGGATTCTTCAGCGCATCGAGCACCGAAGGGTGGGCGCGATAGCGGGCGCGGTCGTCGACCGTCGTTGCAGACATGGAGCTCCAGGGGAAGGCGCCTCAGAGAGGAGGCAGACGTTCCAGCCTAGGACTGATGCGCAAGTCGCCCACCCCGCACCCCTTCCACCCACCCCTCACCTCCGCCAGGATGAATACGCCCGCCCCGAGAGGAGCCCCGCATGTCGCTCGCCCCGTCCGCCTCCCCGGACACGGCATCCGCCGCGCTCCCCGGGGCCGTGGTCATCGCCGCGACCCGCCGCGTCCTCCTCTGGTCGCTGATCACCGCGTTCCTCTACCCCGTGTTCATGACCGCCAGCAAAGGCATCTGCCCCGGCGGCGTCGACGCGAATGGCGGGTTCATCGACTCCGCAGGCCAGCCGGTGGACGAGGCTCCGCAGTGCATCCAGCTGACGCTCGCGCCGAGCCCCCTCGTCTACATCGCCATCGCCGTCATCGTGCTGCTCGCGCTCGGTCGCGTGATGAAGGCGACTGACGAGCGCGCGGCGCTGCGAACCCTGGAGTGGACCCTGCGCGGAGTCGGACTGTTCGTGGTGGTCGCGATCGTCGTCTCGCACGTGTGGTTCGCGCTGATCCCGATCGAGCAGTTCACCGGCGACTCCTGGACCGTGTTCAGCCCGTTCCCGTTCGGCTCGATCGACGTCGAGGTGACGCCGATGACGACCTCGTGACGGCTTAGTCCCGCCAGTCGATCCCGACGCCGGCGATCCGTCGTCCGGCCTCGTCGGCGGCGACCGGCTCTCCGACGTCCGCCCCGCGCTCGAGCGAGACGGCGGAGTGCACGATGGTGTCGGCGTACACGTGCACGAGGTTGTAGCCCTGCGCGGCGTCCTGTCCGCGGGTGGCACCCACGGGCTGCGCGAGGTCCTGCCCGTACGCGCTCGACGAGGCCACGGCCACGGGGATCCCGGCGAAGGTGCCGAACGACGGATGGTGCACGTGCCCGGACAGGATGCCCCGCACGTCCGACCCCCGCAGCACCGCGGCCAGCGCGTCCTGATCCCGCAGCTCGACCGTCACGGCGAGGTCGAGCACCGTGGGCAGGGGCGGATGGTGGATGAGCAGCAGCGTGCCCTGCGGTGCCGCCGTCGACAGCTCTCCCTCCAGCCGATCCAGCTGCGACGACGGCACCTCCCCCCAATGCGCGCCGGGCACCGTCGAATCGACGACGATGACGCGCATCCCCCCGAACCACCGCACATCGACGATCGGCTCGTCACCCGCCCCCGCGAGTCCGAGCTCCGATCGCATGGCACGGCGGTCGTCATGGTTGCCGGCCGCCCACACGACCTCGCAGCCGAGCGCCTCAGCGGCGGGCGTCACGAGCTCGCGCAGTCGCTTGTACGCGGCGGCATCGCCCCGGTCCGTCAGGTCTCCCGTGAACAGCAGCGCGTCGGGACGGAGCCCCGAGGTGACGAGCCGGCCGAGCATCTCCGCCAGGTTCGCATCGGCGTCGGCCCCGCTGCCGTACAGCGGAGACCGTTCGCCCGGCAGGTGCGTGTCGGAGATGTGCACGAAGGTGTGCGACGGGCGAGGGTGTTCGGTGAGGATCATGTCTCTTCCTGGTCGGCGGACGGAGGCAGGTCGGGGCAGATGTCAGACGGCGGCGGCCGTGGAGCCGGGGACGAGCGTTCCCGTGAACGAGCGGCGCACGAGCGTATCCGGCTCGTCCGCGGTGAGCAGCTGCTGCATGGTCTCGACGGCGGCCGCGGCCACGGCCTCCACGGGGATCCGCAGCGTGGTGAGCCCGAGCAGATCGGCGCCGGGCAGGATGCCGTCGCAGCCGGTCACGCTCACGTCCTCCGGCACGCGGAGCCCGGCCGCGCGGGCGGCGCGCATGACGGCGAGCTGCCGGTAGTCCGAGGCGCACATGACGGCGGTCGCCCCGGCGCGCACGGCGGCGAGGGCTTCGTCGACGCCGTCATCGGGACGCGCGCCGGCCGAGATCATCGTCACGGCGACGCCCGCCGCGGTCAGCACTTCCTGCATCGCGAGCGCGCGGAGGTGCTCGGGGTACGAGGCCTCGGGACTTCCGGCGAGCACGACGACGGTCCGGTGCCCGAGCGCGACGATGTGCTCCGCGAGCAGACGTCCGTGCCCTTCATCGTCGTAGTGGGCGGTGTGGATGCGGCCCGCCGACTCCACGCGCCCGGCGCGCAGGATCGGCACCTGGTCGGCGAACGGCTCGAGCTGCGCCGCGGAGATGCCGCCGGTGGCGACGATGAGTCCCGCGACGCGCATGCCGAGCAGCCGGTGCAGCGCATTCACCTGCTTGGCACCCTGTTCGTCGGCGCCGATCGTGACGGTCACGAGGTCGAGGCCGCGCTGATGCGCCTCCTCCTGCAATCGCGAGAAGAGGAGACCGTACGCGGGGTTGCTCGCGTCGCGCAGCATGAGGCCGACGGTGCCGGTGCGTCCGGCGGCGAGCTCGGCGGCCATCGTGTTGCGCACGTACCCGAGTCGCTCGGCCGCTTCCAGGATGCGCTCCTGCGTCTCCGGCGCGAACCGCCCCTCGCCCTTCAGCGCCCTGGTCGCCGTCGCGCGGGAGACCCCGGCCGCCGCGGCGACGTCGCTGATCGTGACCCGCAGGGCGGGCGTCCCGGCCTCCGCCCCGCTCATGCGCGCTGCTTCCGTCGGCGGGGCGCTCCGGCGCGCGAACCTCGTCCATACACGAGATACATGGTGACACCCATGATGATCATGAGCAGCACGGTGTAGACGAACGTGATGGGCATCGCGTCGAGGTTGTTCTCCCCGCGCGTGCTCTCCTGGATCGCGACGCCGAGCGGCTTGTACAGCGGGTGATAGAGGAAGATCGCGGCGTCGTAGTCGTCGAGCAGGCTGTTGAAGTTCAGCGCCGTGATCGCGGCCGCGGTCGGCAGCACGAGCGGGATGAGCACGCGCCGGAACGTGGTCAGCGAGCGGGCGCCGAGGATGCGCGAGGCGTCTTCCAGGGAGTCCGGCACGGACGCGAACCCGGCCTTGAGCAGCCGCAGCGTGAAGGGGATCTTCACGCAGATGTACGCGACGAGCAGCAGGACCGGCGTCCCCGTGAGCACGATGTTGCCCACGAGCGGCTGCGGGGCGTCGAACGCCATCACGAAGGCCAGCGCGATCAGCACGATCGGCAGGATCCACGGGATGTGCAGCACGTACTCGATCGCCGTGGTGAGCAGGTTGCGGTGCTTCTGCATCATCCGCGCCACGAACAGCAGGCCGCCCACCACGATGACGGCGGCGAGGGCGCTGTAGACGACGCTCACGACGAACGGCCGGAGGGCCGCCGCGCTGGAGAACACGGTGATGTAGTTGTCGAGCGTGAAGCTGTCGAGCGTGATGGATCCGGCGAGGATGCTCCGCGCGTCCACGAACGAGAAGATCACGATGAGCACGACCGGGATGAGGTAGATCACCCAGAGCAGGTAGGCGACCACGTGCACGACGGCGTTCGCGAACGGGTTGCGGATCCGCTGCTTCTGGATCGGCGTCGCCACCTTCGCCACCGAGAAGTACACGCCGGACTTCTCGGCGCGGTTCATGATCGCGAGCAGGACGATCGTCGCGACACCGAGCACGATGGCCAGCAGCGCCGCGATGTCACGCGTGATCGGGCTGCGCGACAGGTCGATGATGAGGGGTGCGACGGTCTGGAAGTCCGGGCCGCCGAGCACGAGCGGCGCGGTGAGGGCCCCGAGACCGATGAGGAACGTCAGCACCGTGACGGCGAAGAGCATCGGCTTCATGACCGGCAGCACGATGCGGCGCAGGATCGTCCAGGTCGACGCACCCATGAGCTTCGCGGCCTCGATCGACGCGTAGTCCACCTTGCCGAGCGACGAGGACAGGAACAACATGTGGTTCGTCGTCGTCGCGAACGTCATCACGAACACGACCGCGAAGTAGCCGGAGAACCAGTCCCGGTTCATGTCCGGCCAGATGTTCACCATCAGGTTCGTGATGAAGCCGAACTTGCCGTAGATGAAGTTGTAGCCGGCGGCGAGCACGATGCCGCCGTAGATCAGGGTCGTGGCGTAGCCGAGCCAGAGGAGTTTCGCGCCGCGCACCTGGAAGTACTGCGTCACCAGCACGATGAACACCCCGACGACGTTGACCGTGACGGACAGCGTGATCGCGAGGAGGAAGCTGTTGCCGAGCGTCTTCAGCGCGCGCTCGCTGCCGAGCAGCTTCTCGACGGCGCGGATGCTGAACTGGCCGTCCGGGAAGAAGGTCGCGGCGAGCAGCTCGGCGTTCGGCAGCACGAGGAAGGCGGCGGCGAACCAGATCACGACGATGCCGGTCACCCAGGCCAGCGGCGAGCGGAGCATCGCGCGCACGCTGCCGGGCCGTCCGCGGCGGAGACGGGGCTTCGTCGCGGTGCCCGCCTCGGCGGCCTCGGTCGTCAGGGCGCCGGGCGCGTCGGTCATGGCCGCGGACGGCGGCGGCACCGGGCGGGAGTCGTTCTGCGGAGCGCTCATGTCACGCCGCCGGGTACTGCAGGATCCACCGCGGGTCGACGTCGATGCGCACGGCGTCGCCGACGTCCCAGCGGTGCGCGCTCGCCGCGGCCGGCACGCTCACCCGGAGCGTCCCGTCGGCCGCCGACACCGTGTAGACGCTGTGGCTGCCGTGGTACGTGCGCTCCGCGACGGTACCGTCGAGCGATGCCGTGCCTCCGGCGGCGGCCGCGGACGACGACGCCAGGTGCAGCTTCTCCGGCCGCACGTAGCTCTCGGCCGTGGCGTCGAGACCCGCGCCGATCGCGACGAGCTGCGCAGGCGTGAGGCGGTTGTTCTCGCCGATGAACCGGCAGACGAAGGGCGTCGCGCTGCGGTCGTAGATCTCCTCCGGGGTGCCCACCTGCTGCAGCGTCCCGGCGTCGAGCACGGCGATGCGGTCGCTGAGGGTGAGCGCCTCCTCCTGGTCGTGGGTGACGTACACGGTGGTCACGCCGACCTCGTGCTGCAGCTCCTTGAGCTGCTCGCGCAGCTGCACGCGGAGCTTGGCGTCGAGGTTCGACAGCGGCTCGTCGAGCAGCAGGATGCTGGGAGTGAGCGCGAGCGCCCGGGCGATGGCGACGCGCTGCTGCTGGCCACCGGACAGCTCCGCCACGTTCTTGTCGAGCTGCGACGCGGCGAGCCCGGTGCGATCGGCGACCTCGTCCACGCGCCGCCGCTGCTCGGCCTTCGACACCTTCTGCACCGAGAGGCCGAACGCGATGTTCTCCCGCACGTTCATGCTCGGGAACAGCGCGTAGTTCTGGAACACCATGCCCACGCCGCGCTTCTCGCTGGGTACGCGGGTCACGTCGCGACCGGCGATGTGGATGCGCCCGCCGGTCGGCTCGATGAACCCCGCGAGCGTGCGCAGGGCGGTGGTCTTGCCGCATCCGGACGGACCCAGGAGGGTGAAGAACTCACCCTCCTGGATCTCCAGATCGAGGTGCGAGACCGCACGGTGGTCGCCGAACACGACCTCGACGTCGTCGAAACGGATCATCGTCTTCTCTCTCTGCCGGTGCGGCGGGATGGCGCGGGTCAGCCGATGTACTCGAGCGTGACCTTCTCGACCCAGGCGCCGAGGTTCTCGCTCACGAAGCCGAAGTCGATGTCCTGGCGGTCGAGCGTGCCCATGAGCTCGACGACCTCGGGGTTGGCCTTCTCGACCGCGCCCTCGTTCACCGGCATGGCGTTGAACTCCGCGGCGAACTCGCCCTGCACCTCGGCGCTGCCGAACCAGTCGATGAACTCCTGTGCCTTGTCCTCGTTGTCCGTGCCGTTGATCTGCGCGATCTGCTCGGTCACGTAGGGGACGCCGTACTCGGGGACGATCATGCCCGTGCTGGTGCCGTACTCCTCGTCGCGGGCGGAGATGCCGCTCGACGGCAGCACGCCGTAGTCCACCTCGTCGCGGGTGATGCGGGCGTAGAGGTCGGTGCCCTCCACGGCGGGGGAGCCGTTGGCGTAGTACGACTTCACCAGGTCCCAGCCCTCGTCGCTCACGCCCAGGTCGCCGTCCTCGTCGAGGTGACGGGTGAGCATGCTGGCGAGCACGAGCTGCGGGGTGGCCTGGCCGAGCGCAGGGTTGACCTCGTAGCGGCCGGCGAACGCCTCGTCGGTGTACAGGTCGTCGGGGTCGGTGGGCGCGTCGCTGATGCGGTTCTCGTCGTAGACCGTGACGATCGCCTGCTCCACGAGCGGCCAGAACGCGCCGTCCTTCGGGTCGCCGGCGTCTGCAGGGACCTCGCCGCTCCAGCTCGGCTCGTAGGCGGTGATAGCCTCTTCCGTCTTGAGCTGCTCGAAGAACATGTTGTTCAGGCCGAAGACCACGTCGCCGACGGGGTTGTTCTTCTCCGCGATGATGCGGTTCGTCAGGTCGGCGCCGCCGAGGCCCACGATCTCGATGTCGATGCCCGCGTCCGCCGCCTTCTCGGTGATCCACTCACCGCGGCCGTCGCTGTTCGAGTTCGTGTAGACGATGAGGGTGTCCCCGGAGCCGCTGTCGCTGCCGCCGCCGTCCGCGTCTCCGTCGCCGCCCGCCGTGCATCCGGTGAGCGCGATCGCCGCCGCGGCCGTCAATCCGATGAGCGCCCAGCGCCTCTGCTGCCTGTCGGCCATGTTCGTCCCTTTCTCGCCTTCGAGGTGTGTCGATGCGACACTACCGGTTCTTGTGGTGAAGGCACAAAGATTGTCTGGTTTCGTGAGCGCGGTCGCGCGTCCGCACTCAAGATAGGTGCGCGGCGTGAACGCGAGGATGCGATGAGGTGAACGGGTGGGGGCCTGCGTCAGGTCCGAGGGCGAGGTGCCCTCTCGGTCCGAGCGGAATGCCGGCATTCGTTAGAACAAATCTTCGAAAGTCGGGCCACTCGGAGATAAAATGAAGCATGTCGAGAATGTCCGGGTTGCGCGAGGCGATGGATCGCCTCGACGAGGCGTGGGGCGCCGAGGGCGATGCGCCGGAGCTCACCCGCGCGCAGCTCGTCGACGTCGCCGACGCGATCGGAATCCTGCGGCGCCGACTCGATGCACTGCACGTCGACGTGGCGGCCGGCATCGCTCGGGAGTCGCGCGCGGAGCTCGGGGCCGACAGCCTGGCGAAGCAACGCGGGTACCGCACGGCGGCGAAGCTCATCGCCGCGATGTCGGGCATCTCGACGGGAGAGGCGCAGCGTCTGGTGACGGTGGGAGAGGCGACGTCACCGCGGAGCGATCTGCTCGGCGCGCCGCTGCCCGCGCGGTACCCGCTCCTCCGGGAAGCGCTCGCGTCGGGTGCGCTCGGAGCGCCGGCGGCTGGGCTCCTCGTCGCTCTGCTGGATCGCTGTCGCGTGGCTGCGGAGGTGGAGCGCATCGCCGAGGCGGAGCGCGTGCTGACCGGTGCAGCCGAAGGGCTCGAGCTCGATGCGGTGCGCAAGCTCGTCCTCCGCGCCGAAGCGTGGCTCGACCCCGACGGCGTGGCGCCGCGGGCGGAGGAGCAGCGTGCTCGGCGCGGACTGCGCCTCTTCGAGCGTGACGGCATGGTGCACCTGCACGCGCAGCTCGATGCCGAGAGCGCGGCGCCGGTCGTCACTGCGATCCGCGGGCACGTGTCCGCCGTGTTCGCCGCCCGCCTCGACGCCCCTGACGCCGGGTCGCCGGACGCCGACCGGCGCTCGGTCGCGATGATCCAGGACGATGCGCTGGCCCTCTTCTGCGGGCATGTGCTCGGGTGTGAGGGTGATCGGATGCCGCTCGCGGGGGCCACGGTGGTCGTGCGCGTGTCTCTCGACGATCTCCAGGCCGGCACCGGGTCGGCGACGATCGATGGGCTCGACCAGGTGATCGACATCGGTGCCGCGCGGCGGATGGCGGCCAGCGGCGGCGTCATCCCCTGCGTCCTCGGCGGGGCGAGCGAAGTGCTCGACTGGGGTCGCGAGAAGCGCCTCTTCACACGAGCCCAACGCCTGGCGCTGGTCGAACGGGACGGCGGGTGCGCGATGTGCGGGCTTCCCCCGGGGATGACGAAGGCTCACCACCTCCGCTGGTGGCAGCGCGATCGAGGTCCGACCGATCTCTCGAACGGGATCCTGCTCTGCGAGACCTGCCATCACCGCATCCACGACAACGGGTGGGAGATCGTCATCGAGGGTTCCGGTGTGGCCGGCCGAGCATGGTTCCTTCCGCCGCGGTGGATCGACCCGCGGCGCACGCCGCGGCTGGGCGGACGGGCGCGCTTCGATGTCGCGGCCTGAGTGGGTAGCGGCTGCTCGCGATGCCGGGCGTCGAGGTCTCGGGCGGTCGGCGCCCGAGGGGGAGGGGTGCGCTGCGCTCGCTCTGTCAGCGGCGAAGTCGCGAGCGGACGCGGCGGGCGGCACGCGCGAGGGCGTCGCGCCACGCGCCGCCCGGCCACTCGCGGCGCAGCCGAAGACTGCCGTCCTCGTTACGCACGAGTTCGACCCGACGGCCCGCGAGAAGCGGCGACCTGCCGAGGTGTGCCGTCACGTCGGGAGCCGCTGTCAGCGGAGCGGTGAACATCCAGCCGGCGTAGCGCACGGCGACGGTGAGGTCGGCTTCGCGAGCGCCGTCCTCACGGAACACCTTCATCGGGTCCAGGGCGATCGGCACCGCGTCGAGGCGCTTCGGGCGCCGGCCGCCGATCTTGCGCTCCGAGCCCGCCGTTGCCTCCGGCGCCTGTCCAGGCGTCGGCGTGTCGCGCGCGACCAGGTCGACGCGGTCAGCGCGACGCTCCTTGCGGGCGTTGAGCAATCCGGAGGGAAGGCCTTCGGTCGCCGACAGCGGCAGGGATACCAGTCGGTCGGCGGAACCGACCGTCTCGAACACGAAGGCCTCCTCGCCGTCCCGGAGCAGACGGACGCGCACGGTCAGCTGCAGGCCTCCCCGCGACCAGCGCGCCGAGGTCACGGCGGCGGTGCAGGTCGTCTCGGCCTCGAAGGCGGCGAGTGCGAGCAGGTCGTCGCGGCGATCGGCGCGCAGCAGAGCGGCGCGGATGCGCTGCGGGAACGACAACCCCGCGTCCACGCCGGGCCCGAAGCGCCGCTGCGTGAGCGGCACGACCACGTCCAGCAGACGGTCGCGGTACTCCGCCGGGTACTTCACCATCCGGCGCCCGGCGATCCTGTTGAGGATCTTGCCGCGGAACCAGTGCCGCAACAGCCGGTCGCGCACCTTCCCCGGTTCGGTGTTCGCCTCGACCACGTCGAGCACGGTCTCCAGATGCGGGAAGTACGACTCCGGCTCGATGCGGGCCGAGCTCGCGCTCCCCGGCTCCTTCACCCAGGCGTAGCAGGGCTCACTCGCGAGGACCGAGATCGTGTCGGCGGCGAAGTACGCCTGCATCACGAAGAGATGGTCTTCGAGCCGCACCTTCCCGTCGGGGAAGCGGATGCCGTTCTCCCGCAGGAACGCCGTCCGGAACATCTTGTGCGGCGTCAGCATCTCCAGGATCGGGTCCTCACCGAGCACCGCGTGCGGGATGTCGCGCTGGAAGATCTTCGCGGGCAGCTTCCGTCCGATGCCCACCTCCTTGCCGACCACGACATCGGAGCCGTTCTCGTCCGCGTAATCGCACAGCCGCTCCAGCGCTCGCGGGTAGAGCCGGTCGTCCTGATCGACGAACTGCACGTACGTCCCTCTGGCCTCTTCGACACCCCGGTTGCGCGGAGTGCCCGGCCACCCGGAGTGCGGCAGCGACAGCACGCGCACGTCCGGACGGTCCTTCGCGATGCTCTCGAGCCGCGCGGCCGTCTCCTCCCCGGAGCCGTCGTCGCAGAGCAGCACCTCGAAGGACCCCGCGGGCAGCGTCTGCGCGTCGAGCGAGGCGATGAGGTCGTCGAACGACGCCTTCGGCCGGAACACCGGCACCACCACGCTCACCCGTACGCGGCCCCCGGCCGCCTCGTCCCCGGTCGCACTGCTCATGGACGTCATCCCCCTGTGATCGTGACCGGCCCGAATCTCCCCCGCCGGAGATCCCAGCCAACCATCCCTTCCTGTGGAGCGCGCCAGGCTCGCGGCGGTCCCGGGTGTATGCCGCCGCCGTGGAGGATCAGTGCAGGGTGAGACCGATCTCGAACGAGCGCCGCCAGGGGAGGGTCAGCTCCGCGATCCGCACGTCATCCGCGGGCAGCATCGACTCCAGGAGGGCCGTCAGCTCCGCACGGATGACGCGCTCGGCCGTCGCGACCTGCGCATCCTCGGTCATCGGGTAGATGTCGGGGAAGAGGGACGGACCCGCATCGGTGCGCACCACGGCCTGGTAGGCGAAATCGTCGAGCAGCCGCGTGAGCAGGGCGATCCGCGCGGCGCGCTCGTCGAAGGAGCCGGTGGCCCGGCCCACAACTGCGGCGGCGGCCACCGCGACGACGCTGCCGAGCGTGTTCCCGGCGGTGTTCCACCCGCCGAAGGCCTCCAGGCGCCCGAGCAGCCCGGCCTCGGCCAGCGCCCGCACGAGCGCCTCGTCCGCGCCGTTCGGGTAGCGCACGTCGGCCAGGGCCACGTGCTCCCCGGCGTCCAGACGCTCCCGCACGAGCGCGACCGTCCCCGCGACGGCCTCGGCGTCGACGACCTCCGGCCGCCCGCGGAACATGTCGTGCCGGTCGGGATCGGGGGCGTGCAGCACGAGGGTGACATCGCCTCCCGCGGCGACCTCCTCGGCGCCCGCCGCGCGGATCTGCCGGCTCGCCGACGCCGCGAGCGACATGTTCTCGTAGGGCGGGATGCGCTCCATGCCGGCGGCGTCCGCGCAGGCCACCGAGAACGAGGCGGTCACCCCGGCGTTCGCCGCGAGGGCCCGGGCGACGAGCGCGGCCCCGACCTCGTCGGCGCCCGGGTACATCAGCACGCGCCGGCCCGACGGCAGCATCCGCATCCAGTGCCGGAGCCAGACCTGCTCCGCGCTGCCCGCCGCGAAGGGGGCGGTGTCGTCGGCGGTGATCGCCAGGAAGTCGAGGGTCTCGTCCTCGACGAGGCCGAGCGTGGAGAGGTTCACGATGTGGTTGCGCAGCCGCCGAGACGAGTAGTCGGAGACGATGTCGGCCGGCACCGGGGTCAGTTCGTCGAGCGGCAGCACCTCGATCTCGCCGAGCAGCCGGTGCGCGTCGCCGCCGAGCGCGTGGATCTCCTTGCCGTGCTCCGTCCAGTAGGTCGGCTCCTCTGCCGCGGAGTAGGAGTTGCTCGCCCGGGTCACCAGCGACACCGCCGAGATCGGCAGGTCGGGCCGCATCCGCCGCACCTCGCGCAGCACGTCCAGGCGCGCCAGCACGTCGAGGGTGGTGTCGTGACTCGTGCGGCTCGCGATGAGGCCCCCGTAGAGCAGCATGTCGACCGACACCACCAGGTGCACGGTGGCCGGGTCCGCGGCACGCTCGCGCAGCCAGGCGCCCAGCCCGTCGGCATCGCCCGCAGTCCGGTAGGAGGGGAGGATCGCGGCGGGCGGGACGTCGAGGGTCACCCCGGCGACGGCCGCGACGTCTCCGGGGAGCTTCACGTTCACCGGGCGGTCGTCGAGGGGCAGCAGCGCGATGCGCGGGCGGAGGATCGGGTCGGACACGAGGAGCCTTTCGTCGGTGAAGAGGGTCGCAGATCGGGGATCAGGGGCGGGCGATGGAGACGAGATACGAGTAGCGGTCGCCGCGGTACACCGACTCGGCGTACTCGATCGGGCGGCTGCGGGCGTCGTAGGTCGTGCGCTTCACGAGGAAGGCGGGGGAGAACGGCGGCGTCTGCAGTGCGGCCGCCTGCTCCTCGTCGAGGACGACCGCGTGGATCTCCTGGTCGGCGCGCACGGCGGTGATGCCGAAACGGGTGCGCAGGTCGTCGTAGAGCGAGTCGCCCTCGATGCCGTCCTCCAGGCCCGGCACCGCGTCGGCCGCGATCGAGCACACCTCCAGGCAGATCGGGATGTCGTCGGCGGTCCGCACCCGGCGGATCCGTACGACGGGCGACTGGGGGCTGAGGTTCAGGGCGTATCCGGCGGTCTGCCCGGCCGCCGCGGTGCCGACGTCGACGGAGAGGGAGCCGGGCCTCATGTTGCGGGCGAGCATGTCCTCCGAGAACGAGGTCAGCTCGAACGCCTTGCTGATCCGCGAGGCGCTCACGAAGGTGCCCGCCCCCTGCAGCCGGTACACGAGGCCGTCCCGTTCGAGCTCGTCGAGGGCGCGACGCACCGTCTGCCGGTTCACCTCGAGCGACTCCGCGAGTTCGCGCTCCGTCGGCAGCTTCTCGTGGGGTGCGAGCCCCCGGTCGATGACCTCCTCCAGATGCCGCCGCACGCGTTCGTGCTTCGTGAGGCCCTCGATCGCCGCCATGGTTCCCCCTCGTTTGGACTAACCCAATCTTGACGATCACCCGGGATTGTGTCAATGTCTCCTCTCAGCGGTTCTTAATTGGTCTATTCCAATCCTTTGCACGGTCAACGATGAGCGGAGAATCCCCATGCACGTGAAGCACAACATGCGCCGACGCGTCCTGGTCGCCGGGGCGGTGGGCACGGCGACGATCGTCGCCCTGAGCGGCTGCGCCGGCGGCGGCGGTGACGCGGACGGCCCCACCGAGATCACGTTCTCGTATCTGTGGGGAGGGGAGGAGGCGAAGGCGCTGGAGGCGATCATCGCCGACTTCAACGCCAGTCAGGACGACATCGTCGTCAAGGGCGTCTCCAGCCCCGACACCCAGAAGCAGCTCACGTCGATGTCGTCGTCGAACGGCTCCTTCGACATCTCCGACAACTTCGGCAACACCGTCGGCGCCTGGGCTTCGAAGGGCATCCTCGCACCGCTCGACGAGGCGATCGCCGCCGAGGACATCGATGTCGACGACTTCGTCCCCAGCGCCATGGAGCAGATGACCTACGACGGCAAGGTCTACTCGCTGCCGATCGCCATCCACAGCTTCCAGCTGCTCTACAACCCGCAGCTTCTGGAGGAGGCCGGGGTCACCCCGCCGACCACGATGGACGAGCTCGCCGCCGCCATCCCGAAGCTCACCAAGAAGGACGCGTCGGGCAAGATCACGCAGCTCGGACTCGGCTCGGCGAACGACAGCACCACCCTTACGACCCTCGGCTACGCGTTCGGCGGGAGCTGGGACGGCGAAGACGGCCCGACCCCCGCGGAAGACGGGAACATCGAGGCCCTGCAGTGGTATCAGGACAACGTGATCGAGCCGGTCGGTGCCGACGCCATGGCCACGTTCGTGTCCGGACAGGGCGAGTACCTCTCCGCGCAGGACCCGTTCTTCAGCGGCCAGGTCGCCATGATCATCGATGGCGAGTGGCGGTCGGCCAGCGCCGCCAAGATCGCCCCCGACTTCGAGTGGGGTGTGACCGCGATCCCCTCCGCCTCGCCCGACCTGGAGAACAGCACGCAGGTCACCGCGAGCACCCTCTTCATCCCCGCGAACTCGAAGCACAAGGAGGAGGCGGCCACCTTCCTCGCCTACCTCGTGAGCGACGAGCCCATGGAGAAGTTCGCCGTCGCCCTCGGCAACCTCCCCGGCCGCTCCTCTCTCGCCGGCAGCGCCGCGTTCGACGAGCTGCAGGACTTCGGCGTCTGGGCGGAGGCCGCGTCCTCCCCGAACGCGAAGTCCCTGGCGAGCCGTCCGTACAGCGCCGAGTACGCGACCGACCTCGCGACCGCGTTCGATGAGGTCGTGCGACTGACCGCCACCCCGGAGGAGGCGATCGCGACCGTCGAGGAGCGCATGGCCTCCTACGCCTCGAAGTGAGCCGGTCCTCGTGACCACGGCAACAGCATCCCGGGTCCGGCAGGAGAACGCTCCTGCCGGACCCGGCGCTCCCGTCCGCCGGCGCCGCAGCCGCCGGACCACGCTGATCGGCCTGGCTTTCGCGTCGCCGTTCATCGTCGGCTTCCTGTTCCTGTTCGCCTATCCGATCGCGGCGTCGGCGTACTACAGCTTCACCGACTTCAACCTGTTCCAGGCGCCGGAGTGGGTGGGGCTGGACAACTACACCCAGATGTTCGCCGACGGGGTGTTCTGGAAGTCTCTCGCCAACACGGCCGTGCTCACCGTCTTCGGCGTGCCGCTCGCGATCGGCATCGCGCTCGCCGGCGCGCACCTGCTGAACACCCCGGTACGCGGTCAGCCGCTCTACCGCGCCCTCGTCTACCTGCCCTCGATCGTGCCGGTCGTCGTCGGCGGCTACCTGTGGCGCTGGCTACTGAACGCCCAGTACGGCTTCATCAACCATTTCCTGTCGTGGTTCGGTATCGAGGGACCGGCCTGGCTGCAGCAGCCGGAGTGGACGAAGCCCGCCATCATCCTCATGTCGTTGTGGACCGTCGGCGGCACCATGATCATCTACCTCGCCGCCCTGCAGGAGGTGCCGAAGGAGCTGTACGAGGCGGCCGAGCTCGACGGTGCGGGGGCGTGGCGTCGCTTCACGAACGTCACCTGGCCCACGGTCTCCCCGGTCACCCTGTTCCAGGTGATCGTGAGCATCATCGGGTTCCTGCAGATCTTCACGCAGCCCTACATCCTGTCGCAGGAGCGCCTCAACCAGGCGGGCTCGGGGCCGGGGCAGTCGATGCTCTCCTACGCGATGTACCTGTACCAGAACGCGTTCGTGTTCCTGAAGATGGGCTACGCCTCCGCCATGGCGTGGACGCTGTTCATCATCACGCTCGCCGTGAGCCTCATCGTGCTCGCGACCTCGAGGAAGTGGGTCCACGATGGTGCACGCTGACATCTCCGCACCGGTGCGCCGGCCCCGCCGCACCCGGCGCACGCTCCGCCGCGTCCGGCAGCAGATCGCGGTGACGCTGCTCGCGCTGCTGTTCCTGTTCCCGCTGTTGGTGATGCTGTCGACCGCGTTCAAGACGCCCGGCGACGTCTTCTCCTCCCCGCCCACCCTGCTGCCCGCCGAGTGGACGACGGCCAACTTCGCCGAGGCGTTCGCGCAGATCCCGGTGTGGCGCTACCTCGCCAACACGCTCTTCGTCTCGGGCATGAGCATCCTGGGCACGGTCATCTCCTGCCCCCTCGTCGCCTACGCGCTCGCGAAGGTGAAGTGGCGCGGCGCCCGACCGCTCCTGATCCTCGTGCTCGCCACGATGATGCTGCCGCCGCAGGTCACGCTGATCCCGCTGTTCCTCGTGTGGAACGGGCTGGAGGCGACGAACACCTACCTCCCGCTCATCGTCCCCGCGTTCCTGGGCACGCCGTTCTTCATCTTCATGATCCGGCAGTTCCTCCTCGCGGTGCCGGACGAGCTCATCGAGGCCGCCCGTCTGGACGGTGCCTCCGAGTTCCGCACCTACGCGACGATCGTGCTCCCGCTGGCGCGCCCGGCCATCGTGACCGCCGCGATCTTCCAGTTCGTCTGGGCGTGGACCGACTTCCTCAATCCCCTCATCTACCTCAACGACCAGTCGACGTACACGCTGTCGATCGGTCTGTACGCCTTCTTCGGGGAGAACGACGTGGCCTGGGGGCCCCTCATGGCCGCGTGCGTGATGTTCACCCTCCCCGCCGTGGCGATCTTCCTCCTCGGCCAGAAGTTCTTCATCGGCGGTGCCAGTGCAGGAGCCCTCAAGTGACCCATGAATCCCTCGCCCTCCTCCGCGACCGGCTCGTCGCCTCGGTCCAGGCCTCCGCGGGAGCTCCCGCGAGAGACACCCACGTCATCGGCGCGCTCGCCGAGTCGGCGCTGCTCGGCGGCGCGAGCGGCCTGCGGCTCAACGGGCCGGAGGACATCCGTCGGGTGCGACCGGTGACCGATGCGCCGATCATCGGGCTCCACAAGGTCTGGAACGGCGTCCGCAACGTCATCACCCCGGAATGCGCGCTCGCCGCGGGGCTGGCGGAGGCCGGGGCGGACATCATCGCGGTGGACGCCACGACGGAGCAGCTCGGCACGGACTTCCGGCTCATCGGGGAGATCGCCGCGGCGACGGGGCGGCCGGTGATGGCCGATGTGTCGACGGTCGCGGAGGGCGAGCGCGCCTGGGCGGCGGGGGCGGCGGTCGTCGGCACGACCCTGTCCGGCTACACCCCGCACTCGCCGCGTCAGGACGACCCGGACCTCGACCTCGTGGCCGCGCTCGTCGCCGCGGGGATCCCGACCATCGCGGAGGGGCGCTATCAGACCCCCGCGCAGGTGCGTGCGGCCTTCGACGCCGGGGCCTACGCGGTCGTCGTCGGCGGAGCGATCACCGATCCGATCGCCCTCACGCGTCGGTTCGTCGCGGCGACGCCGGCCGCCCGGGAGCGGGTGTGATCGTCGGGGTCGACATCGGCGGCACGAAGATCGCCGTCGCCGGGTTCCGTGCGGGGCCGGGCGGGGCGCGCCGTCGCGCCACCGCCGTGCACACCCTGCCGACGCCAGCTCGGGAGGGTGGCGAGGCCATCGTGCGGGCGGTCGTCGATGCGATCGATGCGATCCGCGGTGGGGAGCAGCTCGCGGCGGTCGGCGTGGGCACCGCGGGCGTGGTAGATCAGGACGGCGGCATCACCTCCGCGACCGATGCGATCAGCGGCTGGGCGGGCTTCCCGCTGCGTGCGGCGCTCATCCGAGCCCTCGATGTCCCGGTGGCGGTCGTCAACGACGTGCACGCGGCGGCAGTCGCGGAGGCCACAGCAGGGGCGGGCAGGGGAGCGCGTGGTCTGCTGATGGTCACGGTCGGCACCGGCATCGGGGGAGCCGTCGTCCTCCCGGACGGTCTCCGCGCAGGCGTGACCGGCACGGCGGGATCGGTCGGGCACACCGAGCTCGCCCTCCCGCCAGGACTGGCCGGTCGTCGATGCGGCTGCGGAGGGGTCGGGCACGTCGAGGCCGTGGCCTCCGGTCCGGCGTTGGAGCAGACGTACCGCGAGCGCACCGGCACGGCGCGTACGCTGCGGGAGGTGGACACGGCCGCTCGTGCCGGGGATGCGGTCGCCGAGGAGGTGATCGCGGAGGGGGCGGCGTTCCTCGGTCGCGCGCTCGCCGGGGCGCAGGCGCTCCTGGACGTGGAGGTCGTCGCGGTGGGCGGCGGCGTGGCGGCCATCGGGGAGCGGTACCTCGCCGGGGTCGCCCGCGCCTACCGCGCGGCGGCGATGCCGGGCCCGTCGACGGCCAAGGTGCGATCCGCGGAGCTCGGGGTGGATGCGACCGTCACCGGGGCTGCGGTGCTGGCACCGGTCTGAGTCCGGATTCCCACCCCGCATTCAGCGTTAACGATATATCGTTGAGTATCGTTCACGACTGGGAGGTCATCATGAACAACGCATTCCCCTCCACCCCGTTCGGCGGCAGCGGCAACGGCAGCAACGGCGGCGACTTCGCCGGCGGCCTCGGCAACCTCTTCGGGGGCTCGCAGGGTCCCGCCGGAGCACTGTTCGAGGCGATGGACCAGCTCCGCAAGTCGTTCGAATCGCGTCCCTCCGGCGGGTCCCGCATGGCGCGCGGCGACGTGCGCGCCGCCGTGCTCTCGCTCCTCACCGAGCGACCGATGCACGGGTACCAGATCATCAACGAGATCGCCGAGCGCAGCGGCGGCACCTGGAAGCCGAGCGCCGGCTCCGTCTACCCGACGCTCCAGCTCCTCGCCGACGAGGGTCTGATCGAGGCCGAGGAGCAGAACGGCCGCAAGACCTACGCCCTCACCGAGGCCGGCCGGGCCGTCGCCGCGGAGAGCACCGAGACCCCGCCGTGGGTGCCGTCCTCCGACAAGGACCGCAGCCGCGACGCCCGGTACAGCGCTCTGCCCAAGGCCGGGGTCGACCTCGCCGCTGCGGCCGCGCAGGTCGGGCGCAGCGGCTCCGCGGAGCAGGTGCAGCAGGCCATCGAGGTGCTCGACGAGGCCCGCCGTAGGCTGTACACGATCCTCGCCCAGGACTGACCGCGTCGTGCGGCGTCCGGCGCGGAACGGCGGAAGGATGACGCGATGACGGCAGCGGCGGCACAGGGTCCCCACCGAGCCCGGTACCGCCGCATCCTGTCGTTCGCGAGCCGTGAGTTCCTGAAGATCTGGTGGTTCGAGCTCGTCCTTCCGCGGTTCGGGCTGTCTTCCGTCGCGGAGCGCACACGCGCCCGCCGCATGCAGCGGTTCGCGCGCCGATTCCACACGCTCGCGATCGAACTCGGCGGCCTCATGATCAAGGTCGGGCAGTTCATGTCCTCGCGCCTCGATGTGCTCCCACCCGAGATCACCGCCGAGCTGGAGGGGCTGCAGGATGAGGTTCCCGCCGTGCCCACCCCGCAGATCCGGGCGCTCGCGGAGGCTGAGCTGGGCATGCCGCTCGAGCGGGTGTACACCTGGTTCGACGACACCCCCGTCGCTGCCGCGTCCCTCGGCCAGGTGCACCGTGCCCGCCTGTCGGCGCTCGACGCGGAGGACACCGGTCTCGACGAGGTCGTGGTCAAGGTGCAGCGCCCGGGCATCGACGAGATCGTCGCCGTCGACCTCGCCGCCCTCCGCCGGGTCGCGCGGTGGCTCACCCGGGTCCGGATCGTGGCCGACCGCGTGGACGCCCCCGCCCTCGTGGAGGAGTTCGCCGTCACGAGCCTCGAGGAGATCGACTACCTCCACGAGGCCCGCAGCGCCGAGCGGTTCCGCGAGAACTTCGCCGACGACCCGCGCGTCGCCGCCCCCGAGATCGTCTGGGAGCGCACGACCCGTCGGGTCCTCACGCTGTCCGACGTGACGGCGATCAAGATCAACGACACCGCGGCGCTCCGGGCGGCGGGCATCGACCCCTCCGCGGTCGCCGACGCCTTCGCCGAGGTCATGTTCGACCAGGTCTTCACGCACCGGTTCGTGCACGCCGACCCGCACCCCGGCAACATCTTCGTCACGCCGGTCCCTTCGACGGGCTCAGGGACCCAAGGGGGCTCAGGGACCCAGGGCGGCTCAGGGACCCCGGGCGGCTTCCGGCTGACGTTCATCGACTTCGGCATGATGGCCGAGGTCTCCGACAACCTCCGGCAGGGACTGCGGACCCTCCTCATCGCGGTGACCGCGCGGGACAGCCGCGGCCTCGTCCGCGCCGCGAAGGAGATCGGCGTGCTGCTCCCCACGGCCGACACGGGGGAGCTGGAGCGGGCGCTGACCGCCCTCTTCGCGCGCTTCGGCGGGATGGGGTTCGCGGAGCTGAGCCGGGTGGACCCGCGGGAGTTCACCGACTTCGCCGAGGAGTTCGGCGACATGGTGCGGCGGCTTCCGCTGCAGCTTCCCGAGGACATGCTGCTCCTCATCCGGGCCGTGTCCCTCACCTCCGGCATGTGCAGCGGCCTCGATCCCGCGTTCAACGTGTGGGACGCGGCCGAGCCGTACGCCGCGCGGCTGCTCCGCGACGAGTCCGGGACCCTCATGCAGGACATGGCGCAGCAGGCGATGGCGAACGCGGCCACGACCTGGCGGCTCCCGAAGCGCATCGACGACATCATCACCCGCGTCGACGACGGCAACGTCTCCTTCGACACCTCGCGTCTGGAGCGCCGCCTCGACCGGCTGGAGGGCATCGCACGGCGGATCGCCTCCGGCGTGCTGTTCGCCGCGATGCTCATCGGCGGGGCGCTGCTCGTCGGTCCGCTCCCGCCGCTGGGCATCACCCTGCTGTGGGTCTCGGTGCTCCCGCTCCTCGGCGCCCTCTTCCTGGGCCGCCGCCGCTGACCCCCGCCACACCCCGCGCAGGCCCCGCCCGGACCCCGCCCAAACCCCGCCCGGCGGCCCCGCCGGAACAGGCGTTCGCGCGGAATCAGGCGCTCCCGCGCGGGAGCGCCTGATCTCCCGCGTCCGCCTGAGGCCGCGCAGGTGGAAAGATGGTCTCTCATGGACACGCCTGACGAGAAGCCCACCGAACGCTCCGCAGGATCCCCGACCCGTCCGCGCACCGACGCCGTCGTGACCGGGACGCACCGCCAAGCCGCGAAGGCCTCCGAGACGGCGCGCAAGATCGTCCGCGACATCACGACGGTCCCGCCGCGCAGCGTGCACCCGGCGCTCGTGCCCGGGGTCTCGGTCGAGGAGACGGGACGCACCTATCGCACCGACCCGCTCGTCTTCGGTGTCGCCGCCGCGTTCGCCCTCGCCTTCATCGCATGGGGCGTGTTCGCGGGGGACAACCTCGCCGGCACCACGAGCACGGTCCTCGCCTGGGTCGTGGAGTACTTCGGCTTCTTCTTCACGACCATCGCCACGATCATCCTCGTGTTCATGCTGTTCGTCGGCTTCAGCAAGTACGGGCGCATCCCGCTCGGCCGCGACGACGAGGAGCCCGAGTTCTCGATGTTCTCGTGGATCTCGATGCTCTTCGCGGCGGGCATGGGTATCGGCCTGGTGTTCTGGGGCGCCGCCGAGCCGCTGACGTTCTTCGAGAACCCGCCGCCGGGCACCGTCGAGGCGAACACCCTCGAGGCCATGCACACGGCGCAGACCCAGGTGCTGTACCACTGGGGTCCTCAGGCCTGGGCGTTCTACGCGCTCGTCGGTGGAGCCATCGCGTACGGCGCCTACCGCCGCGGTCGCACCCCGCTGATCTCCTCGATCTTCGCTCCGCTGCTCGGCGAGAACCGCACCACGGGTCCGGTCGGCCGCACGATCGACATCTTCTCCATCATCGTGACGCTGTTCGGCACGGCGGCCTCCCTCGGTCTCGGGGCGCTGCAGATCGGCCACGGCGTCGAGCTCGTCAGCGGTATCGGCCCGCTCGGCAACGGCATCCTCATCGCGGTGATCGCGGTGCTCACGGCGTGCTTCATCGCCTCCGCCGTCTCGGGTGTCTCCAAGGGCATCCGGGCGCTGTCGAACATCAACGCCGTCGTCGCGATCCTGCTCGCGTTCTTCGTGTTCTTCGTCGGTCCGACGCTGCTGATCCTCAACGTGATCCCGTCGGTCGCCGTGCAGTTCCTCGGCGATCTGCCGACCATGATCGGCCGCTCCGCATCGCAGGGAGAGGCCGCGCAGGCCTTCCTGTCGAGCTGGACGATCTTCTACTGGGCGTGGTGGATCTCCTGGTCGCCGTTCGTCGGCATGTTCATCGCGAAGATCTCCCGCGGACGCTCGCTCCGTCAGTTCGTGTCGGTCGTCATCGTGGTGCCGTCCGCCATCTCGCTCGTGTGGTTCGCGATCTTCGGAACCACGGCGATCGAGCAGCAGATGGACGGCGCAGGGCTCACCGTCGACCCGCCGGAGGAGGTGCTGTTCGGGGTGCTGGAGAACCTGCCGTTCCCGCTCATCACCAGCATCGTGCTCATCCTCCTCATCGCGATCTTCTTCATCACGGGCGCCGACTCCGCGTCACTCGTCATGGGCACGCTGTCCCAGCAGGGCCGCCCGGAGCCGTCGCGGTGGGTCGCGGTGGTCTGGGGCGTGCTCGTCGGGGTGATCGCGGCGGTGCTGCTCGTCAGCGGGTCGGAGGGCAGCGGGCTGCAGTCGCTGCAGAACGCCACGATCATCGCGGCGCTGCCGTTCGCGATCATCATGGCGTTCATGATGATCGCGTTCATGAAGGATCTGCGGCGGGATCCGCTGATCCTGCGCGACCGGTATGCCCGCGCCGCCGTCCGCCACAGCGTCATGGCCGGGCTCGAGGAGTACGGCGACGACTTCGCCCTCGTGCCTGTCGAGTACGACCACTCAGAGGACGACCTCGCCTGGATCGACGAGGACACCGTCGACGACACCCTCGCCGAGGTGTACGAGGCCGCGACCGAGGCGATCGACATCGTCCCGCCGGCCGAGGTGGACGCCGCCGTCGATGCCGCGATGGACGCCCCTGCCGACAAGGACTGAACGCGAGGGCTCAGGCGCTCACGCCGGGTCAGGCACTCCCGCACGGAAAGCGCCTGAACCGGCGCGGCCGCCTGTCTCGGCAGCCGCGGTGATCCGCGCGGCCATGCCGGAGAAGATGAGTCCGTGGAAGGGCAGCACGGCGAGCCAGTACAGGCGGCCGAGGAGTCCGCGGGGGAAGAACACGGCGCGCTGCTCGTAGCGGGCGCCGTCGCCGTCGAGCACCGCCCGCAGTTCGAGCCAGGCCTCGCCCGGCACCTTCATCTCGGCGCGGAGTCGCAGCAGATGCCCCTCCTCGGTCTGCTCGACCGCCTCGACGCGCCAGAAGTCGATCGCATCCCCGACTCGGGCGGCGGTGCGGCTGCGGCGTCCGCGGCGGAGCCCCACGCCGCCGATCACGCGGTCCATGAGTCCCCGGACCGCCCAGAGCAGCGGCGACGAGTACCACCCGTTCTCGCCGCCGATCCCGAGGATGACGCGCCACAGCTCCGCGACGGATGCGCGGGTCGCGACGGAGCGCTTGTCCGTGAAGACGGTGCGTCCGGCCCAGTCCGGGTCGCTCGGCAGCGGGTCGCTCGGGGCTCCGGTCACCTCGGCGTCCTGCCAGCTCGTCTCCACGGCGTCCGCGTCCACCCGGCCGAGGGCCAGCGCCACGGACCGCCGATACGGCGTGAGCCCGCCCTCGGGGCGCGGGATGAGCGCGTCGACGGCGTGGTCCTTCATGATGCACTCGTTCTGCAGCGAGGCGACGAGGGGCCGGGCGATGGAGCGCGGCACCGGCGTGACGAGGTTCACCCAGTGCGAGGCGAGCTCCGGGGTCAGCACCGGAAGGGCCGCGATGGCGCGCTGCCGCAGTCCGGCCTCCACCGCGTACCCGTTCATCATCTGGCCGTAGCGCAGCACATCCGGTCCGCCGATGTCGACCGCGCGGTTCACCTGGTCGTCGACCCGTGCCGCCCCGAGCAGGTAGTGCAGCACGTCGCGCACGGCGATGGGCTGGATGCGGTTGCGCACCCACTTCGGCGCCGGCATGTACGGCAGCACGTCGGTGAGGTGCCGGATCATCTCGAAGGACGCCGAACCGGAGCCGATCACCACGCCCGCCTGCAGGACGAGGGTGGGCACCCCGGACTCCAGGAAGATCTCGCCGACGTGGACCCGGGAGCGGAGGTGCGGGGAGAGCTTCACGTCGTCCGGGTGCAGGCCGCCGAGGTACACGATCCGGCGCACCCCGGCCCGGGCGGCCGCGGTGGCGACGGTGGTCGCCGCGCGCTCGTCGCTCTCCTCGAACCCCTTCCCGGCGGACATGGAGTGGATGAGGTAGTACACGACGTCGACGTCGTCCATCGCGGAGGCGACGGCATGCTCGTCGTCGGCGGAGCCCTCGAAGATCTCGCACTCCTCACCCCAGCCGAAGGAGGCGGCGCGGACGGCGTCGCGGGCGAGGACCCGGACCCGGTAGCCGGCGTTCAGCAGGCGCGGGGTCAGGCGGCCGCCGATGTACCCGGTGGCGCCGAGCACGAGGGCGCGGGGTGCGGAGCCGTCATCGCGGGGGACCGCTCGCAGGGCGTCCTCGCGACCGGTGGGCTGGGTGAGCTCGCTCATGCTCCGAGCGTAGATCCCGGGGCCGACACGGGGAACGGGCTTGCGTCCGGAGCATCGCGCCGTCGCGACACGCTCGCGAGCACCCCGGAGACAGGGTACGGTCGTATCCGTGACCTCAATCGAATCGATTCGACGAGCCCCCGCGGACCGTGCCACCCGGCGCGCACGCATCGCCGTCTCGGCGCTGTTCCTCACGAACGGCGCCCTGTTCGCGAACATCCTGCCGCGCTACCCCGAGATCAAGGCCGCCCTCGGCCTGGACAACCTCGGCTACGGCCTCGCGCTCGCCGCCTTCCCCGCCGGCGCGATCGCGGCCGGACTCCTGGCGGCCACGCTGATCCGCCGCTTCGGGTCCGCGCGCATCGCGGTCATCGGCACCGTCCTCACGAGCCTCGGCCTGCTGTCGGCGGCGTTGTCTCCGACCGGCGTCCTCTTCGCGATCGCGCTCTTCGTCGGCGGCGCCTCGGACGCCATCACCGATGTCGCGCAGAACGCCCACGGCCTGCGCGTGCAGCGGCGGTACGGGCGCTCCATCATCAACTCCTTCCACGCCATCTGGTCCATCGGCGCGGTGCTCGGCGGAGTGATGGCCGCGGGCGCGATCGCGCTGCAGCTCCCGCTCGCCGTCCACCTGGGGATCTCGACCGCGGTGTTCGCGACGGTCGCCCTCGTCGCCCTCCGCTTCTGCCTCCCCGGCCGCGACGACGAGGTCGAGGAGGATGCGGCGGCGGAACCGGAGGAGATCGCCTCTGCGGTCCGTCGCGGCGTCCCGGCGCGGACGGTGGTCGCCGTGATCGCCCTGACCCTCATCGCGATGGCCGGAGCCATCGCCGAGGACGCGGGCAACTCGTGGGCCACGCTCTATCTCGGCGACTCCCTCGGGGCTGCGGCCGCCGTCGCGCCGCTCGGGTTCATCGCCCTCGTGGGCGCGCAGTTCGTCGGCCGTCTGCTCGGCGATCCGATGACCGACCGCTTCGGGCAGCGCTGGGTGGCGCGGGTCGGCGGCCTCATCGCCGCCGTCGGGATGACGCTCGCGCTGCTGTTCCCGAGCGTGCCCGGCACGATCCTCGGGTTCGCGGCCGTGGGCTTCGGCATCGCCACCCTCATCCCCGCCGCGATGCACGCCGCCGACGAGCTCCCGGGACTGCGGCCCGGTGTCGGGCTCACCGTGGTGTCCTGGCTGCTGCGACTCGGCTTCCTGCTGTCGCCGCCATTCGTCGGCTGGCTGGCGGAGACGCAGAGCCTGCGCGTGGGGCTCGTGGTGGCACCGGTCGCGGCGCTCGTGGCCGTGCTGCTCGCGGGCTTCCTGGACGCCCGGCGCCCGCGGAACGCGTCGGACTAGGCCGGCTCGTCCACGAGGTCGGCGCCGCCGTGCACGGCGTCCGCCTCGGCGGCCTCCTGGATCGCGGCGGTCATCCCGACGAGGAACCGCATGACGACCACGCGCTCCTCATCGGTGAGGTCGTCCACGAGGGAGAGCATCCGGCGGTGCATGGCACCGAGTGTCGCGCGCACCTCATCGTCGCTGCTCACGGTGGGCACGACGATGCCGGCGCGGCGGTCGGTCGGGTGCGGTTCGCGGCGCGCGTGCCCGCCCTTCTCCAGCCGGTCGATGAGCGTCGTCGTCGACGCGGTGGAGATGTCGAGCATGCGCGCCAGATCGATCGGCCGCACGATGCGACCGGCCTTCTGCTCGCGCAGCAGGAACCGGAGGGCGACGAGGTCGGTCTCGTTCATGCCCATGGACGCGCGCGTGCGGGCGCGCATCGCCGTCTCGGCACTGCGGTAGCGCCGCAGCATGTTGAGCACGTCGACCGTGGTGGCGCGCTCGCTGTCGGGGTACCAGTATCCGGAGGCGTGGAACTCACCGGTGCTGTCGGTCACGCGACCTCTCCTTCGTCGCTGGAACCGGCCTCCCGCTCGAGCATCTCCATCGCGCCGGTCTCGACCTCGGCCGGGACGATGCGCAGAAGACCGCCCGTGATCGCATCGGTCTCGGCGGCGATGATCTGCTCGATCCGGCGTCGCGAGACGGAGGGGAAGAGTTCCTCCAGGCGTGCGAGCAGATCGGCGTAGCGGATGTACGACGCCTCCTCGAGGCTCAGTGGCTCGGGCATGGCATCCTTTCGGGGGCAGGGTTCCATCATCGCACCTCCGGAAGTCCCTGGTCGCACCCGATATCGCTAGACAGCCTTACTGTCAGGTTGCCGAGGTACCATTGAGTTCGGGGAAGGAGGATCTCTGCATGGGAAACACGAGTACCGACGTCACGACCTCAGCGCTCGCGCGCGATGTCGACGACTTCCGTCGCGCCGACGCGCAGTTGAACCGCCGTCTCGCCGCCCGGCGCGAACCCAACGATACCGACCGTGCGGCGATGCACTTCATCAGCACGGCGCCCGTCGAGAAGCCCGTCACTCCCCGCGACCTCGCCACCTACCTCGGCATCAGTACGGCCGCCGTCACGAGCGTCGTGCGACGGATGTCGGAGCGGGGGCAGATCGTCGTCGCGCCGCACCCCCTGGATGCGCGGTCCAAGGTCCTCCGGCCGTCGCTCCGCGATCTGCACGGACAGGGCGACGAGCTGGCGGAGCGCGTGGCCGCCATCGAGGGTGAGTTCACCGCGGAAGAGGCGACCGTGATCTCCCGCTTCTTGCGCCGCCTGACCGACGAGCTCGGCGATCTTCCCTAATCGATTTGATTTAACTAGTTAAACTAGTAAACTATCCTCGTCCAGGTTTTCTGCCACGAGGAGAAGAACATGGGAACCCTCACCTACGCGAACCTCGCCGAGCCGATCGAGATCGACGACGAGCTGCTCGCTCACCTTCGCGCCGCCACCGTCACCAAGCTGCGGCGCAACGAGCCGTTCGCGCTCACGGTGCAGACCGGCGCCGACTGCACCGAGACGCTGTGGATCCACGCGTCCATCCCGATCCGCTTCGTCGTCGAGACGTCGGTCACCCTGCAGCGACCGCTGCTGGCCCGTCTCATGCAGGCCGCGGGTTCGACCGGCGGACTCGACCTCACCGACCCCGAGCTCGCGCTCGATGCGGTATCGCGCGAATTGCACGCGATGTCCGCCTGATAACGGAGGGGTGCAGACCTGCCTCACCGCCTCGGGATCCTCTTCAAGGGCTCTCGGATCCCGGGCGGTGACGGCTACGGCGAGAACGGAGCGGGGGCTCTCGATCGCCGACCGCGGCATCCGGCCGCCGGGATTCGGGTTCCCGGCAGCCGGATGCCGTTTCTTCGTCAGAGGGCGGTGTAGCCGCCGTCGACCAGGTGGTAGCTGCCGGTGATGAAGCTCGCGGCGTCGCTCGCGAGGAACACCACGAGGTTCGCGACCTCCTCCGCCTGGCCGAGACGCCCGATCGGGTGCTTCGACACGAGGAAGTCCTTCGCCTCGTCGCCCATGTTCGCCAGGAGCGGGGTGTCGATGAAGCCGGGGCCGACCGAGTTCACCCGGACCCCCTGCGCGGAGTACTCGAGGGCGGCGGTCTTCGTCATGCCGACGACGCCGTGCTTGGCGGTGACGTAGGCGGGGGAGCCGGCGAAGCCGACACTGCCGAGGATCGAGGCGATGTTCACGACCGATCCGCCGCCGTTGGCGAGGATCGACGGGATCTGCGCCTTCATGTTGCGGAACACGGCGTTGAGGTTGATGGCGATCACCTTGTCCCACGCGTCTTCCTCGTAGTCCGCGGTGGGTGCCGTCGCGCCGCCGATGCCGGCGTTGTTGACGCCGATGCGGAGCGGGGCGAGCGAGTTGGCGAGCTCGACCGACGAGGCGATCCAGGCCGGGTCCGTCGCGTCGCCGACCGACGCCTCCGCGGTGCCGCCAGCGGCGCGGATCTCCTCGACGACCGCGTTCGCGTGCTCCGCGTTCAGGTCATTGACCACCACCGCCGCGCCGTTCTGCGCCAGCAGCAGGGCGACCGCGCGGCCGATGCCGCTGCCCGCTCCTGTCACGATCGCCGAGCGGTTCGAGACGTCGTACTGAGCCACTTTCGGGCTCCTTCCCGGGCGGGCGCGGTGCCGGGAGATCTTCTCGGACGGTCCGTCCTTCCCTCCAGCCTACGCCCGGAATACCGGTGTGGATTCATGTGAATGGAAATGGTCAGCGGGCTGGCTGCGCTGTGGGGACCGTCTGCCCCGGGGAAAAACTCTTGACACGCTCTCGACGCGGGTCTAACGTACAACCAAATGGTTGCACAAACGGAGTTGAGCGAAGCGGAGGTCGACCGTGTGTTCCACGCACTGGCGACGTCGACCCGGCGGGACATCCTGCGCCGGACGATCGAGCGGGAGCAGTCCGTCTCGACCCTCGCCTCCGAGTACGAGATGTCGTTCGCCGCGGTCCAGAAGCACGTGGCCGTGCTCGAGGCCGCGAACCTCATCGTCAAGCGCGCCGAGGGACGCGAGCGGCTCGTCCGCGCGAACCCCGAGATGATCGCCCGCGCCAGGGCGCTCCTCGCCCGATACGAAGAGCTGTGGCGGTCGCGCATCGCCCGGCTCGACGATCTCCTGGCCGAGCCGTCCCCGCCCGCGGGGAAGCGACCGGCCTCCACCGACCCCACCAGCAGTCAACGCAACGAATCGCAAGGAGACTGACATGCCTGTCACGGACATCATCACGGATGCCGAGAACCTCACCATGACCGTCGTCGCCGACCTCGCCGCGCCCGTCGAGCGCGTCTGGGCCGCCTACACCGACCCGCAGCAGCTCGAGCGGTTCTGGGGTCCTCCCGGCTGGCCGGCCACCTTCACCCAGTGGGACCACACCGTCGGCGGCCGAGCCGTCTACACGATGAACGGTCCCCGCGGGGAGAAGGCCTCCGGCACGTGGGAGTTCCTGGAGATCGACGCGCCGCGCAGCTTCACGGTGCTCGACTCGTTCGCCGATGAGGATGGCACGCCGGACGCCGACCTCCCCTCCATGCGCATGACCTTCACGTTCGAGCCGACGGCCGAGGGCACGCGCATGGTCAACACGAGCCACTTCACGTCCGCCGAAGCGCTGGAGCAGGTCGTCGCGATGGGTGCCGTCGAGGGCACCCGGATGGCCATGGCCCAGCTCGACGCCGTGCTGCAGGACCTCCGCGACTACGCCCAGGGCAAGGGCACGCGGGTGGAGCTGCTGGACGACACGCATGTGCGCATCACCCGGCTCGTCGAGGGTCCGCGCGAGCTGGTGTGGCGCGCCCACTTCGAGCCCGAGCTCATCCGGCAGTGGATGCTCGGCCCGGACGGGTGGGAGATGACCGAGTGCGTGTCGGCGACCGAGGTCGGCCAGTCGTACCGGAACTCCTGGGCGCCCGTGGGCGACACGGAGGGCGAGCCGTTCGGATTCGAGGGGGAGGCGCTGCTGATCGACGCCCCGAAGCGCGCCGTCACCACCGAGCGGATGCAGGGCATGCCGACCGAGACGCTCAACGACCTCAACCTCTACGAGGAGGACGGCGCGACCCTCGTCACGGTGCTCATCGAGTACCCCGACAAGGAGACGCGGGACATGATCCTCGCCACCGGCATGGCCGACGGCATGGAGGCCTCGTTCGCGCGACTGGAGCGGGAGCTGCTGTCCGTCTGACACCCAGGCACTCGCGCCGGAACAGGCGGTTCTCATGGAGAGCCGCCTGTTCCGGCGCTTCTGCCTGTGCGAAAGCGGGATAAAGTGGCGGCACGATGAGGATCACGCGCCGTACCCTGCTCCTCGGCGCCGGAGCCGGTGCCGTCTCGGTGCTTCTCGCCTCCTGCACTCCGGAGCCGGAACCGACGCCGACCCCCACCCGCACGCGCGAACCGGAGCCGCCGCCCGGTGTCCCTGCCCCGAGCGGGAGCGTCCGCAGCACCTGGACCGCCGACCCCTTCGCCCGGGGCGCCGCGAGCTTCACCCCCGTGGGAGTTCTCGCCGCGACCCGTGCGGCGCTCGCGCAGCCCGTCGACCACCGGCTCTTCTTCGCGGGCGAGGCGACCGACGACGAGGCGCCGGGTACCGTCCGGGGAGCCCTGCGCTCGGGCCGCCGAGCCGCGCGGGAGCTCATCGTCGCCGCCGAGGACGGCGAGCGGGTGGCCGTGATCGGCGCCGGGATCGCCGGGGCGACCGCGGCCGCGCAGCTCGCGGAGGACGGCCTGCAGGTGACGGTCTTCGAAGCGCGCGACCGCGTCGGCGGCCGGATCCTCTCCCGCGCGGAGGACGACTGGCCGGTTCCGGTGCAGCTCGGCGCGTGGCTGTTCGGCGACGCCGACGCGGAGCTTCTCGAGACGATCGACGAGGGGGACATGGACCTCGTCGACCTCGACGGGGCGCGGTGGCGCTCGGCCGAGGGCGATGTCGACCCCGTGGATCCGCAGCCGGTGGAGGCCGCGGTGACCACGGCGCAGTCCGCCCCGCAGGACTCCTCGGTGGCGGACGCCCTGGTGGCAGCCGGCATCGACCCGGAGGATCCCGCGACCGCTGCGCTCCTCGCACTCCTCGCCGCACGGACGGGCGCGGACGCCGCCGACCTGTCGAGCTGGTTCGCCCCGCCGCTCCCCAACGCGGCGCTGCAGGGAGTCGGCGACGATCTGACCCCGTTCATCGAGAGTGCCCTCGACGGCGTGAAGGTGGGGCTGAGCTCACCGGTCACCCGTCTCGCGTGGGACGACACCGGGGTGAGCGTGCGCCTCGGCACCGGCGAGGCCCTTTCCTTCGACCGCGTGCTGCTGACGGTGCCGCTCGGGGTGCTGCAGGAGCAGGCCATCGAGTTCGATCCGCCGCTGCCGTTCGACAACCGCGGCGCCGTGTCCGCGCTCGGCATGGGTGCCATCGAGACGGTGTGGCTGCGATGGGACGAGCCGTTCTGGGACGGTGACGAGGCGATCTGGCACGCGGTCGGCGACGACATCGCGATCCCCACGTGGATCAACCTCCGCCCCTCGACCGGCGAGAACGTGCTCGTCGGGATCGTGGGCGGTGCGGCGGCGCGGGACTTCGCGGAGCTCGGGGACGCGGAGGCCGTCGAGGCGGCGCTCGCGTCGCTGGCGCTCTACGCCTGAACCGTCTCGCGTGCCGCCTCGTCCGAAACGCGGTCCTCGGGCGGAGGCTCGGTGGGTGCGCGGTCCCACGGGTCCGGCAGGCGGCTGATGAGCACGAGCGCGGTCGCCACGGTGGCGAAGGCGGCCAGCGCGATCGCGCAGGAGACGCTGAACTCGACGGGACCGCTGACCTGCCGCGGGTCGAGGAAGTAGTACGGGTACCAGCCGATCAGCGGTCCGCGGATGAGCGTCGCGACGCCCCACAGCACCGGGTAGGCCAGGGTCACCGGGATCACGCGCCACGGCACCGCTCGATGCCCCGGGGCCAGGGCCCAGGCCGCGACGGTCACCGCGGGCAGCCAGAAATGCAGCACCTGATCCGACCACGGCACGTCGATGCGGATCCCCCGGACTCCGGCCTGCCAGACGAGGATCGCGAACACGAGCCCCGCCGTGATCGTCCAGGTGAGCACGAGGGCGAGCGCCACCGTGAGCCACCGCGGGTCGCGGGCCCGACGCAGCGCGAGGACCCCGGCGATGGTGAGGAGGACGACGAAGGCGATGTTCGACTGGTTCGTCAGGTACGCGAAGAAGTTCTGGCTCGCGATGGTGTTCGACGCGAGTCCCCACGCGAGGCGGTGGATCAGCGCGATGAGGCAGACGGCGGCGGCGGTGAGCCGGAGCAGGCCGAAGACGGTGCGCCTGCTCACCGTCGCCTCGTCCTTTCCGCCATCCGCCGAGTCTACGGAGCCGACCCGGGGTGACGCCGCATCAGGCCGTCGCGCGGGTTCAGGCGCGGGTGGGCGTGGGGGCCTGTTCTCGCGCGAATGCCTGCTGTGGTGGAGCGGATCAGCGGCGCGGGGCGCGCGTCGACCACAGGGCCAGCGCGATCAGCGCCGGCTGGAAGAACAGTCGCACGAAGCGCTTCATGTCGGTGTCGAGGCCGAAGCCGTCGCGATGATGCATCCACTGCGCCACGTTGCCCGGGAAGACCGCGGCGAAGAAGAGCGCGGCGACGGTGCCGACCGTGCGACGGCGGCGACGGGCGAAGAGCAGAGCGGAGCCGAGCGCGACCTCCGCGACGCCGGACGCGAGCACCGTGGTGTCCGGATCGAGTGGCAGTGATTCCGGAACCTGCGCCTGGAATTCCTCGCGGGCGAACGTGAGGTGGGAGACGCCGGCGAACACGAGCGAGGCGCCGAGGAAGATCCGGCCGATGGTGCGGGGAGTCGACATGGTGCGAGTGTACGCCTCGCCGTCTCCGTCAGATCAGGCGGCGGAGCGCTTCTTCCAGGGTGATGCCCTGGGCCTCGGCGCGGTCCCGGAGACGCGCGTGCTCGTCGGGGGACAGCGGGAGCTGGAGCACGATGGGGTCGTCCTGCGCGAGGTCGAGTCCGTCGAGGAGGTCGGAGGTCTCGGCCCACAGCGGCGCGGCGAACTCCGCCTCCGCGACGGGGGTCGAGGTGCGGGAGGAGGCTGCCGTGGAGGAGGATGCCGGGGCTTCGGCAGCGGCAGCGGCGACCGGGGCGGAGGCGGCGACGGCGGCTCCGGCGTCGGTCGCGCGGGTGAACCCGGGGCCTCGACGCGGCTCCTGCTTCTGCTGATAGGCCTTGGCGGCGGCGTTCGCGCGCTCGTCGGCGGCTTCGTTCAGGGGGTGCCCGGCGTGGCCCTTGACCCACGAGAACTCGACGTCGCGACCGCGCATGGCCTCGTCGATCCCCTCGAGGAGGTCGCGGTTCAGCACGGGCCCGCCGTCGGATTTCCGCCATCCGCGGCGCTTCCACCCCGGCATCCACTTCGTCACGGAGTCGATCACGTAACGGCTGTCGCACTCGATCAGCAGCTTCTCGTCGGTGCCGGCCGTCGCGCGGAGCAGTTCGAGGACGGCGCGGAGCTCGCCCTGGTTGTTCGTGCCGTGCGGGGAGCCGCCGGCCGCCCAGTTCGCGTCGTCGATGTACCAGGCCCAGCCGTTCGGGCCGGGGTTGCCCAGGGCGGAGCCGTCTGCGGCGGCGGTGATGCTCATCCGTCCACCGTATCGCTGGCCGCGGACGCACTTTCGCGCCGCGGTCGCACGGAGTTTCCCGGAACCTGCGACGGGAGTGCGAAACAGCGACGCCGCGCGTGTCAGTCCTCGGGGTCGGCGTTCTCGGTGCTCGCGGCCTCGGGGGCGGGTGGGGCGACGGGGAACACGATGGAGCTCACCGAGGACGGGGTGTCGAGGCCGAGGGTCAGCGGGTCGAGCGCCGGCGCGGCGTCGAGCGTGTCTGCGGCCGAAGTCTCGAGAGGTTCAGAGGGGAGTCCCCACTGCTTCTCTTCCTCCTCCGGTCGCTGCTGGAAGAGTCCCATGTCTCCATTGTCACCCCCGGGCGGCGCGGGGTCGCGGTTTCCCACCGAGGTCGCAGGGATCGGGCGGCATCCTGCGACGGGAGTGCGGTTCTCCGACCGCAGGTCACTCCGAGCGCGCGGCCTCCCGCACGGCGTCGACGAGGGTGCGCCACGGACCGTCCACGGCGGAGTCGGGCAGCTCCCGCTCCCGGCGCTCGGACGGGGTGCGGGCGCGGATGCTCCACACGAACCGATCGGCCCCGGGCTCCGTGTCGACGTCGTCGTCCCAGGGGCAGCTGTCGATGAGGCCGATCCATTCCTCGGCGTCCGGCGGCTCGGCCTCCACACGCCACTGGCGACGGATGCCGGCGAGCCCTCCCGAGCGCACGACGGCGATGACGACGGGGGCGTCAGGCGGCGTCGGGTCCTCGGTCATCTTCATAGACTCCCACGGTCGTCCACGCGCGTCGAGCGGCGGCGACCGTCTCCTGATCGACCGTGGCTGCCGCGGCGACCGTGGCGTCGGCGAACTCGGTGAAGGTCGCGGTGCTCGACAGTCCGCCGGTGAGTGCCCGGTACCAGACCGTTCCGGCGCGCTCCCAGGCGTTGCCGCCGAGGTCGAGGGCGAAGAGGGCGAAGGCGCGGTTCGGGATGCCGGAGTTGATGTGCACGCCGCCGTTGTCCTCGGTGGTGCGCACGAATCCGCTCATGTGGTCCGGCTGCGGGTCTTTCCCGAGTTCATCGTCGTCGTAGGCCGTGCCCGGCGCGATCATGGAGCGGAGCGCTGAGCCCTCCACCGCATCCGTGAAGATCTCCGCCCCGATGAGCCAGCTCGCCTGGTCGGCGGACTGACCCAGGGCGTACTGCTCGGTGAGGGCGCCGAACACGTCGGCCACGGACTCGTTCAGTGCGCCCGGCTGGCCCTGATACTCCAGGTTCGCCGTGTGCTGCACGACGCCGTGGGCGAGCTCATGCCCGATCACGGTGAGCGAGCCGGTGAAGTGCTGGAACACCTCGCCGTCGCCGTCGCCGAACACCATGCGCTCGCCGTCCCAGAACGCGTTGTCGTAGTCGACGCCGTAGTGGACGGTCGCGTCGAGAGGTGCGCCGGCGTCGTCGAGCGAGTTGCGGCCGAACGCGGTGAGCAGCATCTCGAACGTCGCGCCCAGCCCATCGAAAGCCTCGTTGACCGCGGTGTCGGCGACGGGCTCGTCGTCTTCCGTGCGGACCACGGCCCCCGGGAGCTGCTGCGTGTTGCCGGCGTCGCTGATCGTGCGGTTCGGCGCATCCGAGAGCTGCGCGACGAGGTCGCCGTTCTCGTCGATCGAGAGGTCGATGCGGGCGCGGAACGGCGGGCGGCCCGCGGTGAGCGTCTGTCGGGCGGCGGCGGCGGCCTTCGGGAAACGCCCCGACTCCGCCAGGCGCGCGAGCAGGTAGGAGGGGACGACGCCGGGATGCGGGAAGGATTCTGCGCTGCTCATGCGTCGACCCTACGCCGGGGTGCGGACAGAGCAGGAGACCCCCAGGACGGTCGCGTAAAATCGGCCTAATGACCGACGCGCCCGACGCCACCCCCGACCTGGGCCCCGGCATCGACCCCGACGACCTCGCCACGACGCTGCGCGTCCTCGCCGAGCTGCACACGATCGACAACGAGCACCCCGACTTCGTGGCCGTGCGCCACGCGACCGCGGCCATGTTCAAGGCGGTCAAGCGCGTGCGGCGCAAGGAGATCCGGGATGCGATCGCCGAGGCGGACAAGGCCGTCGTCGCCCGCACCGCCACCGGTGCCCCCGACCGCATCGACGATGAGACCCGCGGCAACGACCTCGCCACGAGCGTGGTGGACGCGCCCATCGCCGGAGAGCTCCTCAAGCCCCGCAACTGCTACATCTGCAAGCAGCCGTACACGCTCGTCGACGCGTTCTACCACCAGCTCTGCCCGGACTGCGCGCGCTTCAGCCACGGCAAGCGCACCGCCCGCACCGACCTCACCGGCAAGCGCGCCCTGCTCACGGGCGGCCGCGCGAAGATCGGCATGCACATCGCGCTGCGCCTCCTCCGCGACGGTGCGCACACCACGATCACCACCCGGTTCCCGCGTGACGCCGTGCGGCGGTTCTCGGCCCTGCCGGATGCGGGCGACTGGCTGCACCGGCTGCGCGTGGTCGGCATCGACCTCCGCGACCCCGCCCAGGTGATCGGGCTCGCCGACTCGGTCGCCGCACAAGGCCCGCTCGACATCCTCATCAACAACGCCGCGCAGACGGTCCGCCGCTCGCCGGGGGCGTACTCGCTGCTCGCCGACGCGGAGCTGCAGCCGCTGCCGGACGGTCCGCTGCCGGAGATGGAGACCTTCGGGCACACCGTCGACCCGCACCCGCAGGCGCTGCAGGCCTCGGTCGACGCGCACCCGCTGCTCTCGGTCGCGGCTCTCGGCGGCACGGTCGCGGAGCAGGGGGGACAGGCGCTCACCGCCGAAGACCTCGCGCGGCTCGCGATGGCCCCCGGCTCCTCCTCGCTCGAGAAGCACGCCGACGGCACGGCGATCGACGCGGGCGGTCTCGTGCCGGATGTGAACCGCGTCAACAGCTGGGTGCAGTCCGTGGATCAGGTCGATCCGCTGGAGATGCTCGAGGTGCAGCTCGCCAACACCACCGCACCGTTCCTGCTCATCAGCAGGCTGCGGGCGTCGATGGCCGCGTCGCCGTCGCGCCGCAAGTACGTCGTGAACGTCTCGGCCATGGAGGGGCAGTTCTCCCGCCGCTACAAGGGGCCTGGCCACCCGCACACCAACATGGCGAAGGCCGCGCTGAACATGCTGACCCGCACGAGCGCAGGGGAGATGCTGGAGAAGGACGGCATCCTCATGACGGCGGTCGACACCGGCTGGATCACCGACGAGCGCCCGCACTACACGAAGGTGCGCCTCGCGGAGGAGGGCTTCCACGCCCCGCTCGACCTGGTCGACGGCGCCGCCCGGGTGTACGACCCCATCGTGCGCGGCGAGGCCGGCGAGGACATCCACGGCGTCTTCCTCAAGGACTACGAGCCCAGCCCCTGGTGACACCGGTTCGAATCGCCTGAATGGTTCCATCCGGAGCCGAAAAAGGGCCAATCGGGCGATTCGAAAGCCGTCAGCCCGGGTAGGGGTGCGGGAACCAGACCGTCACGATGAGGCCTCCGCCGGTGCGAGGCGTCAGAACGAGGGTGCCGCCGTGAGTCTGGGTGATGCGCTGGACGATCGCGAGGCCGAGGCCCACCCCGGCGTGCTCCGGCCCGCGCGTGCGTTCGGTGCCGCGCTGGAAGGGCTCGACGAGCGTCGCGACCTGGGAGGCGTGCAGCTCCGCACCGGTGTTCTCCACGACGAGGGCCACCGCGTGCGGCAGTGCATGCGTGCGCACCGCGACGGAGCCGCCACCGTCGCTGCGGTTGTGGACGATCGCGTTGGCGACGAGGTTCATGACGAGCTGCGGCAGCAGGGCGGACGAGCCGAGCACGGTCGCCGGCACGCCGGACACCTCCACCTCGACCCCGCGGCGGTCGGCGAGCGGGAGGAGGGCCTCGACGGATTCCTCGGCCAGGAGCGACAGATCGACGAGCGTCCGCGGGAAGGTGCGCTGATCCGCTCTGCTCAGCAGCAGCAGCGCCTCGGTGAGGTCGATCGCGCGCGTGTTCACCTCGCGGAGCCGGTCGATCAGGGCGTCGACGTCGCGGTCGGGATCGGTGCGGGCCACGTCGAGGAGCGTCTGCGAGATGGCCAAGGGCGTCCGCAGCTCGTGCGAGGCGTTCGCGGCGAAGCGCTGCTGCTCGGCGACGTGCGCCTCCAGCTGCTCCAGCATCGTGTCGAAGACGTCGGCGAGGTCGCGGAACTCGTCGCTCGGGCCCTCCATGCGGATCCGGTGCGACAGGGAGCCCTGCGCCGCGAGCCGTGCGGCGTCGCCGATGCGGTCGAGAGGCGCCAGCATGCGTCCGGCCAGCAGCCAGCCGCCGCCGAGACCGATCGCGAGCAGGGCGACCATCACCATCGCCGCGACCGGCACGAACGCCCGGATCAGATCCGAGCGGTTGGGGACGAAGAACTCGACGACGGGGATCTGCACATCCGGCACGTACCGCAGCAGGTACGCGGCCACCGCCCCGAGCAGCAGCGCGCCGGAGACGACGACGATGCCCGCGTAGCTCAGCGTCAGCTTGAGGCGGACGCTCAGCCCCCGCCGCCTAGGCATCCGCGTCGGCCCCGATCCGGTAGCCGACGCCGGGCACTGTGAGGATCAGCCACGGCTCGCCGAGGCGCTTGCGCAGCGAGGACACGGTGATGCGGACGGCGTTCGTGAACGGGTCGGCGTTCTCGTCCCACGCCCGCTCCAGCAGCTCCTCGGCACTGACCACCCCGCCCTCGGCATCGACGAGCACCTCCAGCACGGCGAACTGCTTCCGGGTGAGGGCGACGTACCGGCCGTCGCGGTAGACCTCGCGGCGGAACGGGTCCAGGCGCAGCCCGGCGAGCTCCAGCACCGGTGGCCGCGCGCGCTGTCGGCGGCGGTCGAGGGCACGCAGCCGCAGCACCAGCTCCCGCAGCTCGAACGGCTTGGTGAGGTAGTCGTCGGCGCCGAGCTCGAATCCGGAGGCCTTGTCGTCGAGGCGGTCGGCGGCCGTGAGCATGAGGATGGGGATGCCGCTGCCCGAGGCGACGATCCATCGCGCGATGTCGTCACCGGACGGACCGGGCACGTCGCGGTCGAGGATCGCGATGTCGTACGCGTTGATGCTCAGGAGCTCGAGCGCGGTGTCGCCGTCGCCGGCGATGTCGGCCGCGATCGCCTCGAGCCGCAGCCCGTCGCGGACCGCCTCGGCGAGGTAGGGCTCGTCCTCGACGATCAGCACACGCATGGCAGTGATCCTACGCAGTGCGGCATATCGCCGGTGTATGGAAAAGGCCATACGCCGTGGCAACCGCGGCCTCTCTTCACTGGAAGCATGAACGACCTCCGCACCCCCCGAGCCGTCCGCGCCCGGCGCCGTCGGCGGATCGCCACCACGGCGTCCGTGCTGGCGCTCGCCGTGGTCGCCGCCGTCGCCGTGCAGCAGTCGCTGTCGGCCGCGTTCGCCGAGACCGCCCCGATCGTCACGCCCGTCACCACCGGTTCCGATCCCGATCCGCACACGCCGACCGGATCGGTACTCGCCCCGAGCGAGGCCGACGGCGTGATCCGCGACGGCGACCAGCCCACGGTGTTCGACGTCGACAGGGTCGCCGTCGGCAACCTCGACCCCGCGCTGCTCGACGCCCTCCAGCGCGCCGCCTCCGATGCGGAGGCCGACGGGGTGACGTTCCTCGTGAACAGCGGATGGCGTTCGGCGGCGCTGCAGGAGCAGCTGCTCCGCGACGCGATCGACGACTACGGCTCGGAGGAGGAAGCGCGCCGCTGGGTGGCGACCGCGGACACCTCGGCGCACGTCTCCGGCGACGCGGTCGACCTCGGTCCGCTTCCGACTCTCGACTGGCTCACGCAGCGCGGATGGCGCTACGGCCTCTGCCAGACCTACGGCAACGAGTCCTGGCACTACGAGCTGCGACCGGAGGCCGTCGAGGACGGCTGCCCCGCACAGTACGCCGACCCCACCGAAGACCCGAGGATGCAGCGATGACGGCCCTGCTCGCGGAGGGGATGACCCTGTCCCGCCTCCACGCACCGACACTGTCCACCCTTCCGGCCGCCGTGACCGAGAATCTCCGCCGTGTGCGGACCGCCGCCGCCGTGCCCGTCATGGCCGTGGTGAAGGCCGATGCCTACGGTCATGGCATGGTGGCCGTGGCGACCGCTGCCGTGGCCGCGGGGGCCGAGTGGCTCGGGGTCACCGACGTCGCCGAGGGGGTCGCGCTGCGCGAGGCCGGACTGCGCGTGCCGATCCTCGCCTGGCTGCACCCCGCGGGCATCGACGCGCCGCGCGCGGCCGCCGCCGGGGTCGACGTGGCCGTGGGCTCCGTCGAGGAGCTGCGTCAGCTCGCGGCCGATGCCGCGGCTCCGGTGCGTGTGCATCTGCATCTCGACACCGGGATGGCGCGGGGAGGGTGCCCCGTGGAGGACTGGGATGCGCTGCTGCGCACAGCGCGGGCGGCCCGGGGCCGGATCGAGGTCGTCGGGGTGATGGGGCACCTCCCCCGCGCCGACGCCGCGGATCCGCGGGCGAATGCGGCCGCGGTGCTGCGGATGCGCCAGGGGAGGGACGCGGTCCTGCGCGCCGGCTTCGGACCGCTGCTCGTGCATCTCGCGGCGACCTCGGGCGCCCTGACCGATCCCGCGACGCACTTCGACATGGTGCGCGTAGGGGCCGCTCTCGTGGGGATCGACCCGTCCGAGACGGTCTCTTTGGTCGGGGCCTCGCGTTTCACCGCCCCCGTGGTGCACAGCGCCGCCGTGCCGGCCGGCACCGTCGTGGGCTATGGCGGGACGCACACGACGGCGGTGGCCACCCATCTGAGCGTGGTGGGCGTCGGATACGCCGACGGCGTCCCGCGGGAGATCGCGCCGGGCGCGGGGGTGGAGATCGGAGGGGAACGGCATCCGATCGTCGGCCGGGTGTCGATGGATCAGATCGTCGTGGACACCGGGGGGAGGGCGTTCCCCCGAGGAGCGGTCGCGACGGTGTTCGGGCCGGACGGCGGCGCAGTGCCGTCGGTGCAGGAGTGGGCGCGGTGGGCGGGCACCATCCCGCACACCATCGTCACGGGCATCGGCCCGCGAGTGAGAAGGAGCGTGGCATGACGATGAAGGTCCTGGTCATCGGAGGGGGACAGAATCCGGAGCACGAGGTGTCGCTCGCCTCGGCGGCGGCGGTCGCCGCGGCGTTGCGGTTGGGGGGACACGCCGTCACGACCGTGACGATCGACCGAGACGGCGTGTGGCGGGCCGACGGCATCCCGCCCGGCGTGAGTCCGGCGGCATCGTTGCAGCAGGCCCTGCCGCTGCTCGCGGCGAGCGACGTCGTGTTCCCCGCGGTGCACGGGGCGCTCGGGGAGGACGGCGCCCTCGCGGCGCTGTGCGCGCTCGCCGGGGTGCCGGTCGTCGGCTCCGCGCTGGGGGCGGGCGCGATCGGCATGGACAAGTGGGCCACGAAGCTGGTGGCCCAGGCTGTCGGGCTGCGCACCGCCCGGGGGCGGCTTGTCGCCGCGGAGGACATCGGCGACGTGGAGTTCGAGGGCGCCGTCGTGGTCAAGCCGGTGACGGCCGGCTCGAGCCACGGCGTGAGCCTGGTGACGGAGGAGGGCGACCTGCTCACGGCGCTGCGGGGGGCGGCGCGCTTCGACCGGCGGGTCCTGGTCGAGGAGGTCGTGCACGCGCGGGAGATCGACGTCGCCGTGCTGCGGGAGAAGGGCGGGGTGCGGTGGGCCGCCCCGCCCCTGGAGATCCACGCGCCCGGGCTCTTCGACACCGCGACGAAGTACGACGGCACGGCCCGGTTCACGGTTCCCGCGCAGCTCGATGCGGCCGCCACGACGGCGCTCAAACGCGCCGCGGTCGCGATGTTCGACGCCCTGGGGTGCGATGGGGTCGCCCGGATGGACTTCTTCCTCACGGACGAGGGGCCGGTGCTCAACGAGGTCAACACGATGCCGGGGCTGACCGCCGCCTCCCAGGTGCCGCGGATGTTCGCGGCGGCCGGGGTGGACTACGTCGACCTCGTGGGCCGGCTCGTGCGCGCGGCCGTGTGAGAGGGGGTCGACACGGCGCCTGCGGGGGCGGATGCTGGGGGAATGGCAGCCTTCACAGCGGAGAACGCGTTCAGCGGCTTCAGCGTCGACGACATCGACGCGGCGAGAGAGTTCTACGGCACGACCCTCGGGCTCGACGTCGAGGTCAACGCGATGGGGTTCCTCGACCTGCGTCTGCCCCGCGGCGGGTCGGTCCTCGTCTACGCGAAGCCGAACCACACCCCGGCGAGCTTCACGATCCTGAACTTCCCGGTGGCGGATGTCGATGCCGCCGTCGAGGAGCTCAACGAGCGCGGGGTGCAGACCAAGATCTACGGCGACGACGAGTTCCCGTCGGACTCCCGCGGCATCGTCAGGGGGAACGGGCAGGGACCGGACATCGCGTGGTTCCGCGACCCGGCGGGCAACGTGCTCGCGGTCATGCAGGCCTGACGGGGCCCGCCTCGCTCACAGCCGGTCGACCGCCGTCACCGTGACGACCGCCTCGCCGGCCTCGTCCGACGCGGCGAGGTCGACCGTGGCGCTGATGCCCCAGTCGTGGTCGCCGGCCGGGTCGTCGATGATCTGCCGCGCCGTCCACGCGGTCGGACCCTCGGTGAGCAGCAGCATGCGGGAGCTCCGGGCGTCCGGGCCGGTGCCGATGTCGTCGTGCTCCGCGAAGTACGCGTCCAGCGCGTCCGACCAGGCGGCGGCACCGAACGACGGGTCGAGCTCGGCCAGGGCGTCCACGTCCTCGCGGGCGGCGAGCTGCACCCGCCGGAAGAGCTCGTTGCGGACGAGTGTGCGGAAGGCGCGGGTGTTGCTCGTGAGGCGCTTCGGTGCGGGCGGGACGATCGGCTCGTCGGTCTCGCTGCGGGCGGCGGTCCCGGCGGTCAGCTCGCTCCACTCGTCGAGCAGGCTGGAGTCGATCTGGCGCACGAGCTCGCCGAGCCAGGCGATGAGGTCGTGGAGGTCTTCGTCCTTCCGCTCCTCGGGGATCGTCTGGGAGGCGGCGCGATACGCGTCCGACAGGTACCGCAGCACGACGCCCTCGGAGCGGGCGATCTTGTAGAACGCGACGTACTCGCCGAACGACATGGCCCGCTCGTACATGTCGCGGACGACGGACTTCGGGTGCAGCGCGAAGTCGCGGATCCAGGGTTGCGCGGCGCTGAAGGTCTCGAAGGCCGCGTCGAGGAGCTCCTCCAGGGGCTTCGGGTAGGTGATCGCCTCGAGGAGCTCCATCCGCTCGTCGTACTCGATGCCCTCGCGCTTCATCGCGGCGACCGCCTCGCCCCGTGCGAGGAACTCCTGCTGGCTGAGCACGGCACGCGGATCGTCGAGTGTCGCCTCGACGATCGAGATCATGTCGAGCGCGTACGACCCCGTCCCCACCCCCTGGTCCCCCGAGCCCGCCTGGGTCCCTGAGCCTGTCGAAGTCTGGGTCCCTGAGCCTGTCGAAGTCTGGGTCCCTG
>NZ_SSDN01000045.1:0-20549 GCF_004794355.1 Microbacterium sp. K36
CGCACGCTGTGCCGTGACCGCCGCGCCGCCCACGGCCGCAAGACCGACGGACAGCGTGGCGCTCACCACGAGGAGCGCGGCCGCGAGCGCCGAGCCCGCCATCAGCGACCCCCGTCCAGCGCACAGCTCGAGGCGCGCAGCGGGACGCTGATGACCGCTCCGAGGGAGACCCGGAGCGTCGCCGTGACGCACACGAGGTCGCCCGCAGGGGCGAACGCGGCACCGGCGCCCGGGATCGCCTCGTGGACGACCCGGGCTGCCGCTGCCGGGTCCTCGCCGCGGCCGAGCAGCCGCGCGGCGTCGGCGGCCGCATCCTGCAGCGCGACCTGCCTCGACGCCGCCACGAGAGCACCCGCCCCGAGCAGCAGCACCAGCACGATGGCGGGCAGCGCCAGGGCGAGCTCCGCCGCGACGGCGCCGCGGTCGCCACGCCACCGCCAGGGTGCCAGGGTCGCGCCGGCGTCGGGTACGCCGCCCGTCATGAGACGGTCAGGGCTCGACGGACGAGGCCCGTGAGGATGCCCCGCACCTCGTCCGAACGCATGATCGCCACGAGCAGACCGGCGAAGGCGACCGCGGCCATGGTGGTGATGGCGTACTCGGCGGTCGCTGCGCCGGTGTCGTCTCCGAAGAGAGCCCGGGCGCGGCGCCGGTCCAGGGTGGGCAGGGTGTCGTTCATCTTCGTTCCTCTTTCTTTGTGGGTGATCACGGAAGGGTCAGGTCGGCAAAGGCGTGGAGGCGAGCACGCTGAGCAAGAGGGGCGCCACGCCGAGCAGGAGGAACGCCGGCAGCGTGCACACGCCGAGCGGAAGCAGCAAGCGCGTGGAGAGGCGCGCGGCACGAAGACGCCCCTGGACCCTGGCACGATGCCGATCCTGTGCCGCCGCCGCGCGCAGCAACTCCACGGCGGGGACGCCGGCCGCACGGGAGAGCAGGAGCACCTGGCCGACGCGGTCGCGCTCGGCAGGATCGACGACTCCGGTCTCGGTGACGAGGGCGACGGCGCGATCGATCGGTGCACCACCCGTGAGCGCGACCGCGACAAGCTCCGCCGTCATGCCCGGCGTGCCCGGCTCGGGACGCGCACGGCGCAGCAGCCGTCTCGTCCACAGTCGGGCGACCACGACCAGCAGCAGGCCGGCGGCGACGCACGCACCCCCGAGGGGATTCCCGATGATCGCGCCCAGGGTGTCGAACCCCAGCGCGAAGCCGAGCAGCAGACCGACCAGCGGCATCCAGAGCAGCAGTCGCGCCGTGCCCGCCGGCTCGGCCAAAGCCACCCGGACGTCATCCGCCGCCGACGCGGCATCGCGCAGCGCCTCGGCAATGGTGCGGAGCACGTCGGCCAGCGGCGCTCCCACCGTCGTGGCGACCTCCCACGCCGCCGCCAGCTCCGTCCACATGCCGCCCTGCGCCTCGATCGCGGAGACCAGCGGCATACCCTCGTGCGTTCGCTCCAGCACCGCCGTCGCGGCGGGGTCTCCTGTGCTCGCGAGATGCCGCCAGGCGACGAGGGGGATCGCCCCGGCCTGTAGGAGCACCGCGAGCGTCTGGACGGAATCGGCGACATGCGGACCGGCCGCCGACGCCGGAGGCGGCACACGGAGCGTCACCACGGCTCGACCTCCTCGATCGCCAGACGGTCGCCCGCGAGCACGAGACGACCGGCCTTCGCGATGCGTCGCGCCCCGGCCGGGGTGCGCTCCAGGTGCAGCACGATGGTGAAGGCGCTCACCGCCTGACGGGCGAGGGCTACCGCATCCATGCCGGCGAGCGCTCCCAGGGCCTCCAAGCGTGCGGGGACGTCCGCCAGACCACTGGCGTGCAGAGTGCCGGCACCGCCGTCGTGCCCGGTGTTGAGCGCGGTGAGCAGCTCGCGGACCTCCTCCCCCCGACACTCGCCCACCACCAGACGGTCGGGCCGCATGCGCAAGGACTCGCGGACCAATCGCGCCAGATCGATCTGCCCGGCGCCTTCGAGATTGGCTTGACGAGCCTCCAGAGCGACATGGTGCGGGTGCCGGGGCCTCAGCTCCGCGACGTCTTCGATGGTGACGATGCGCTCATCGGGCGGGACCTCCGACAGCAGCGCCGACAGCAGCGTGGTCTTGCCGGAACCCGTGCCGCCGGTGAGCAGGAGGTTCGCCCGGTCGCGGACGAGCACGCCGAGCCAGCGCCTCTGCCGCGGATCGAACGCTCCGCGCGCCGCGAGCGCATCGAGGTCGGCCGCGTGTACGCGAGGGACGCGGATCGACACTGCTGTGCCCAATGCCGACACCGGAGCCAAGGCGGCGTGCACCCTGACGCCGGAGCCGAGCCGCACGTCGACGCACGGCGTCTGATCGTCGAGGTGTCGCCCTCCGATCGCGACGAGCGCCACGGCAAGCTCCCGGACCTCTCGCTCCGTCGCGCGCCAGTCCGGCACGCGTTGCGCGCCTCTCCCCCTGTCCACGAACAGCGCGTCCGCGCCGTTCAGGAACACGTCTGTGACCTCGTCGTCGACGAACGGCGCGAGCGGGGCGAATGCCGGCTCACTCCGGAGGGCTTCCTGCGGGGCGCGCGATGCGGCACGAGTCCCGGAAGGGCGAGGGTGGATGACGAATCGATCAGGCATACGGCGACGGTAGGCCGCGGCTGTGCGCGTCGACCGCGAGGGGCACATGTGCCGTCGGACACTGTGCACAACCAGACGCCACCCGGAGCGGTGCAGGAGTGGACCGCGGCGGACGAGGGGGCGGGAGCGCTCCCATGAGAAAGGGCGGCACCTCACGGGGGGAATGAGATGCCGCCCACGGCGGCTCTCGATCGGGGGAATCGGGCACGCCAAGGCCGGAATGAGATTTCGGCTGTCGTCGAGTGTACGCAAGGCGACCGTCCTGACAAAACCCATCGGACTACCGACTTTTGGCAGTATTCGAGGGTCAGGGGCGGGGATAGATTCGCCCTGACCTGGTCGCACTCCCCCTGCGGCCATGCCTGCACGACCCGAACGCCGCAAAGGAGCGCCTGCCGATGAGCAGTCAGATCGATCACCTTCTCGACGAGACCCGGCGCTTCGCGCCGTCGGAGGAGTTCGCCGCCCAATCCGTCGCCTCGAAAGAGCTCTACGAGCGCGCTGCCGCGGACCGGGAGGGCTTCTGGGCCGATCAGTCGCGCGAGCTCGTGCACTGGCACAAGCCCTTCACGCAGGTCCTCGACTGGAGCAATCCACCCTTCGCCAAGTGGTTCGACGACGGGGAGCTCAACGTGGCCTACAACTGCCTCGACCGGCACGTGGAGGCCGGCAACGGCGACCGCGTCGCGCTCTTCTGGGAGGGTGAGCCCGGCGACAGCCGACGCATCACCTATGCCGAGCTGACGGACGAGGTCAAGCGCGTCGCGAACGTGCTTGAAGGCCTCGGCGTCGGCCAGGGCGACCGCGTCGCGATCTATCTGCCGATGATCCCTGAGGCGATCGCCGCGATGCTCGCCGTGGCGCGCGTGGGCGCCATCCACTCGGTCGTCTTCGGCGGTTTCAGCGCGGACAGCCTGCGCTCCCGGATCGACGACGCCGGAGCCAAGCTCGTCATCACGGCGGACGGCGGGTACCGCAAGGGCCGCGTCTCCGCGCTGAAGCCGGCGGTGGACCAGGCGCTGGCCGACCGCGGCGAGGGCGAGCAGCAGACGGTCGAGCACGTGCTCGTGGTCAAGCGCGGCGAGAACGAGGTGGAGTGGACCGAGGGCCGCGACCTCTGGTGGCACGACGTCGTCCCCGCCGCCTCCGCCGATCACACCGCACAGGCGTTCCCCGCCGAGAACCCGCTCTTCATCCTCTACACCTCGGGCACGACGGGGAAGCCGAAGGGCATCCTGCACACCTCCGGCGGATACCTCACTCAGGCGGCCTACTCGCACAAGAACGTCTTCGACTTGAAGCCGGAGACCGACGTCTACTGGTGCACCGCCGACATCGGCTGGATCACCGGACACAGCTACGTCACCTACGGCCCGCTCGCGAACGGCGCGACCCAGGTGCTGTACGAAGGCACCCCGGACACGCCGCACCCCGGCCGCTGGTGGGAGCTCATCGAGAAGTACAAGGTCTCGATCTTCTACACAGCGCCGACCGCCATCCGCTCGTTCATGAAGATCGGTCGCAGCGTTCCCCAGAAGTTCGACCTGTCCTCGCTCCGCGTGCTCGGCTCGGTGGGCGAGCCCATCAACCCCGAGGCCTGGATGTGGTACCGCGAGGTGATCGGCGCGGGGAAGACCCCGATCGTGGACACGTGGTGGCAGACCGAGACCGGCGCGATCATGGTGTCGGCGCTCCCCGGCATCACCGCGACGAAGCCGGGCTCCGCCCAGGTGCCGCTGCCCGGCATCTCGATCGACGTGGTGGACGAGCAGGGCGTCGAGGTCGGCAACGGCAACGGCGGGCTCCTCGTCATCACCGAACCCTGGCCGAGCATGCTGCGCGGCATCTGGGGCGACCCGGAGCGCTTCCGCGAGACCTACTGGGAGAAGTTCGAGAAGCAGGGCTACTACTTCGCCGGCGACGGCGCGCGGCTCGACGAGGACGGCGACCTCTGGCTGCTCGGCCGCGTCGACGACGTAATGAACGTCTCCGGCCACCGGCTGTCGACCGCGGAGATCGAGTCCTCGCTCGTCGCGCACGAGGCCACGGCCGAAGCCGCCGTCGTCGGCGCCTCGGACGAGACCACGGGTCAGGCGGTCGTGGCGTTCGTGATCATCAAGGAGAGCTACCTCTCCGCGCACGATCCGGCCGGACTCGCTCAGCAGCTGCGGCTCTGGGTCGGCGAGCAGATCGGCGCGATCGCCCGTCCGCGTGACGTCTACATCGTCGGGGAGCTGCCGAAGACCCGCTCCGGGAAGATCATGCGTCGTCTGCTCCGCGACGTGGCCGAGGGGCGCGAGGTCGGTGACACGACGACGCTCGCAGACACCGCCGTGATGAGCATCATCTCCGCCCAGGTCAAGTAACGCGAGACCCCGGGTTCACGCCGAGACCCCCTGCTGCGGATGTCTGCAGCAGGGGGTCTCGACGTGTGCCCGGGGTCTCGGCGTGCCGGGCGCGGGAACTATGCGAGGCGGAACGTGACCTCGACCTCGACGGGACTGCCGAGCGGGAGCTCCGCGACGCCGACCGCGGCGCGGGCGTGCTGCCCCTCCTCACCGAAGATCTCGCCGAGCACCTCGCTCGCGCCGTTGATGACGGCAGGCTGTCCGGTGAAGCCCTCCGCCGAGCCGACGAACCCGCCGACGCGGACCACACCGGCGATCCGATCGACACCGCCGGCGACATCGGCAGCCGCAGCGAGCGCGTTCAGGGCGCAGGTCCGGGCGAACGCCTTGGCGTCCTCCGCAGAGACCTCCGCACCGACCTTGCCGGTCGCCGGGAGGGCGCCGTCGACGAAGGGGAGCTGGCCCGAGGTGTACACGAGTCCGCCGTGCACGACCGCCGGCACGTAGGCGGCGACGGGAGCGGCGACGGCGGGCAGCTCGATGCCGAGCTCGGAGAGACGGGCGGCGACGCTCATGCCTGACCTCCCTCGAACTGGCGCGAGGCCTCGGCGGCGGCGGCGAGACCGGCGTTGGTCGAGCCGTCCGTGGTCACGGGGCGCTTGAAGTAGGCGACCAGACCGCCTTCGGGGCCCTGCACCACCTGGACGAGCTCCCAGCCCTGCTTACCCCAGTTGTTGAGGATGGCCGCGGTGTTGTGGATCAGCAGCGGCGTGGTGAGGTACTCCCACGTGGTCATGGCACTCCTGTCGATCAGGGCGCGTCCAGGGCAGACCGGGCCGCGCTCATCAAAGCCGGTATTCAGGGAACTCCCCTACGATCAAGCGTATGCCCCAAAAGAACCGCACGGTGAAGGGCGTGCTCGGCGGTCTCGTCGGGCTCGTCGGACTGAGCGCCATCGCCGGTCTGCTGGTCACCGCCAGCGTCACCCCCGTCCTCGCGATGACCGGCGTCGCCGGCTCCACGGCGCTGACCATCTTCGATGAGCTGCCCGAGGTGCTCAAGGTCGACACCCCGATGGAGCAGTCGACGATCTACGCGACCAACCCCGAGGGCAAGCCGGTCGTGCTGGCGTCGTTCTACGAGCAGAACCGCGTGCCGGTCACCTACGAGCAGGTCGCCCCCGTCCTCTACGACGCGATCCTCTCCAGCGAGGACAAGAACTTCTACACCCACGGCGGCGTCAACCTCGGCGCGACCGTGAAGGCCCTCGTCGACAACGTGCGGGGCACGTCCAGCCGCGGCGCCTCGACGATCAGCCAGCAGTTCGTGAAGAACGTCCGCATCCAGCAGTGCGAGCAGAACGTCGACACGGCTTCCGAGACGTACGCGGACGAGCTGCAGCAGTGCTGGCAGGATGCCACCAACGCCTCCGGTGTGGACGGCATCGAGCGCAAGCTCCAGGAGATGCGCTACGCCATCCAGATCGAGAAGGACTACTCGAAGAACGACATCCTCCTCGGGTACCTGAACATCGCGAACTTCGGCGGCACCGTCTACGGCATCGAGGCCGCCTCGCGGTACTACTTCTCCACGACCGCGAGCAACCTCACGGTGGGGCAGGCCGCGACGCTCGCCGGCATCGTGCAGAACCCGAACACGTACCGCATCGACAAGCCCGGCGGGACCTACACGACCAAGGACGGCGTCGCGCACAACTCCGAGGCGGACGGCTACAAGGACGCCAAGGACCGCCGCGACTACGTGCTCGGCCGCATGCTCACCGACGGCAAGATCACCCAGGCGCAGCACGACGAGGCCGTCGCCGCGGCGATCACGCCCGCCATCAAGGTACCGACCCAGGGCTGTGCCGCTGCGGGACGCAACGCCTACTTCTGCCAGTACGTGAAGTCGATCGTCGAGAACGACGAGGCGTTCGGTGCGGACATCCAGGAGCGTCGCGACCTGCTGCGCCGCGGTGGGCTCAAGATCTACACGACCCTCGACTTCCGCGTGCAGGACCCGGCGGCCGAGGAGATGGCCAACGTGGTCTTGCCAAATCCCGACAACAAGTACTTCGGTGCTGCCGGCGTCTCGATCGAGGTCGGCACCGGCCGCATCCTCTCGATCACCCAGAACACGAAGTTCTCGGAGACTCCGACGACGGATCAGGCGTACTCCTCCCTCGTCTTCGCGGGCGACCAGAAGTACGGCAACTCCGGCGGCTTCCAGGTGGGCTCGACCTACAAGCTGTTCACCCTCATCGACTGGCTCGAGAAAGGCCACTCCGTGCGGGAGTCCTTGAATGGTGCGGTGCGGACCAACCTGCAGATCCCCGTCTGCGGCAGCCCGCAGACGACGGACACCGCGAAGATCGGCAACTTCAACCGCGTTCGCGGATTCACGGGGACCCCGATGGCCTTCACGGCGCAGTCCCTCAACAGCGGGTTCTTCGCCATGGCGGCCAAGCTCGACGTCTGCGACATCAACAAGGTCGCCGACAAGATGGGCGTCACGCTGGCCAACGGCAACAAGGTCACCGAGGAGAACGTGCCGTACGACGTGCTCGGCCCGAAGAACATCTCCCCCATTGCCATGGCCAACGCGTACGCGACCGTCGCGAGCGGCGGCACGTACTGCACACCGCGCGCGATCGACAAGGTGATCGACGCCGAAGGCAAGGAGCGCCCGCTCCCCAAGGCCTCCTGCACCGAGGGCGTGCTCTCGAAGGAGGTCGCAGCGACCGCGGCCTATGCGCTGCAGGGCGTCATGAACGGAGGCACGGGCGCGGTAGCCAACCCGCGCGACGGCACCCCGCTGATCGGTAAGACCGGGACGCACGACCTGTGGTCGACCATGATGATCGAGTCCAGCACCAAGGTCGCGACCGCGGTCTGGGCCGGCCGCTCGAACGGCAACCACGACACCGTGTTCAACGTCTGGAACAACAACCACAAGCTCAACGAGGTGCGGTACCCGCTGGCGCGCGCCGCGCAGTACGCCGCGAACCAGGCCTACGGCGGCGATCAGTTCCCGCAGCCGGACGGCAAACTCATCCGTCAGGAGCGCGTGAACGTGCCGGATGTCGTCGGCCAGACCGTCGAGGAGGCGACCGCGACCCTCGAAGGCGCCGGGTTCGATGTCTCCGTGGGCGACCCGGTGGACAGCGACAAGGCGACGAACATCGTCGTCGAGCAGAGCCCGTCCGGTCAGGCCGCTGCCGGTGCCACGATCACGATCTCGCCCAGCAACGGCAACGGCGCGACCGTCCCCGACGTGACGGGGCAGAGTCCGACCGAGGCCAACGCCGCGCTCGTCGCCGCCGGCTTCACGACGGTCGAACGAGAAGGCTCCTGTAACGCCGAAGACGCGACGGTGACGGCGACGACCCCGGCCGCGAACTCTGCGGCGACGAAAGCCACGCCGATCCGAGTGTCGTGCAAGTAGGTACGCCCCGCGCGGCGCACCCGGCCCTCATCGCGCTCGGCGCGGTGGGGGCCGTCGGTGCGGCCGCCGCGATCTGGGGTATCGGCATCGAGCGGTACCTGTTCACGGTGCGGGAGGTCTCGGCGGAGGCTCTTCCCTCCGGCGCGGCACCTCTGCGCATCCTGCACCTCTCCGACGCCCACATGGCCCCCTGGCAACACCGGAAGCAGGACTGGCTCGCGTCCCTGGCCGATCTGAAGCCCGACCTCATCGTCAACACGGGCGACAACCTCGGGCACGAAGAGGGTCTGCAAGGCATCCGGCGGGCGTTCGCCCCGTTCGCCGGCATCCCGGGGGTGTTCGTGCATGGCTCCAACGACGTCAACGGCCCCTCCCCTCGCAATCCGCTCCGGTACTTCTCGGGACCGTCGCAGAAGCACCGCGAGCCCACCCTGCTCGACACCGCCGCGATGGACCGCTACTTCACGGACGAGCTCGGCTGGGCCGACCTGAACAACACGGCGACGCGCCTCACGGTGCGCGGCGAGGCGGTCGACCTGTTCGGCGTCGACGACGCCCATCGCGACTGGGAGCGCCTCGACGTGCTGCCCGCGGCGCTCGAAGAGCTCGGGCCCCGGTCGGACGCCACTCCCGTGCTCGGCGTCACGCATGCGCCGTATCAGCGCGTGCTCAACGGCTTCGTCGACCTCGGCGCGGACGCCATCCTCGGCGGCCACACCCACGGCGGACAGGTCTGCCTTCCCGGCTTCGGCGCCATCGTGGCCAACTGCGACATCCCCCTGAAACAGGCCAAGGGACTCAGCACCTGGACGCATGGCGACCGTTCGGTGCCTCTGAACGTCAGCGCAGGCTGCGGGCACTCCATCTACGCGCCCGTCCGCTTCGCGTGCCGTCCCGAGGCGACACTGCTCACGCTGACCCCGCGCGCCTGACCCCGCGAACGGTTCCGCCACGCGGGTCGGAGTGCTCGATTCGGCGCTGGAGACATTTCGCTGTAGACTCGGAGGGTTGCAAAACGGGGTGTGGCGCAGCTTGGTAGCGCGCTTCGTTCGGGACGAAGAGGTCGCAGGTTCAAATCCTGTCACCCCGACCAGTGACACGAGAAGGCCGCCCGCAGGGGCGGCCTTCTCTGTATCGGGATGTCGTGCGAGAGGGGAACGCATGGGGAGGCTCCTGCCACCGCCGCGACGTTCGACGCGCGTGTGGGCCGTCGCCCTCGGGCTCCCCTTCGTCATCGGCGTCGCGTTCCTCACGCTCACGCCCGCGCGGGTGGAGCAGACGATGCCCAACCTGCTCGATCTCCTCCTTCGCGCGATCCAGCGGCTCGGCTGGACGAGCCTGGACTTCACGCGACTCGAGGTGCTGGCGAACGTCGCCGTCTTCATCCCCGTCGGGGTGCTCGCGTTCCTGCTCGTGCCCCGACGCGCGTGGCCGCTGTCGCTGCTCGTAGGTCCGGCCCTCTCGCTGGCGATCGAGACGGCGCAGTACCTGGCCCTCCCGCACCGCGCTGCGACCGTGAGCGACGTGCTGGCCAACTCCACCGGGGCGAGCATCGGCGTCGTCCTCACGATATTCTGCACGCTGCTCGCCGCCACACCGTCCTCCCGGCCGCGAACACCTACAGTGGAGGCATCATGACATCGCCCTCTCTCGTCGCCTTCGACCTCGATGACACCCTTGCGCCTTCCAAGGGCAGGATCGACCCGCAGATCGCCGCGCTCCTGGGCGAGCTGCTGCGTTCGGTGGATGTCGCGATCATCTCCGGCGGCAACGAGGCGCAGTTCCGGACGCAGGTGGTGGCGCAGCTCGCCGACGCCGACCCGGCGGCCCTCGCCCGACTGCATCTGCTCCCGACGTGCGGCACGCGGTACCTCCGGCATGACGGCACCGATTTCGTCGCTGTGTACGCCCATGACCTGAGCGACGAGGAGAAGACCGCCGCTCTCACCGCGCTGCGCGAGGAAGCGGAGCGTCTCGGACTCTGGGAGGCCGAGCCGTGGGGAGAGATCCTGGAAGACCGCGGCTCGCAGATCACGTTCTCCGCGCTCGGCCAGCAGGCCCCGCGCGAGGCGAAGCATGCGTGGGATCCGACGGGGTCGAAGCGCGGGGCGCTGCGCGACGCCGTCGCCGCACGGCTCCCTGGCCTCGAGGTGCGCTCGGGCGGCTCGACCTCGATCGACATCACCCGCGCCGGGATCGACAAGGCGTTCGGCATGCAGCAGCTCGCCACCCACACCGGCATCGAGCTCACGGCGATGCTGTTCTACGGCGACCGTCTCGACGAGGGCGGCAACGACTACCCCGTCCTGGCCCTGGGTGTGCCGTCAGTGGCCGTCGAGGGCTGGGAAGACACGGCTGCGCGCCTGCAGGAGCTGCTGCCGACCCTCTCCACCCGGGTCTGACGGGCACAGCCGCACGACCTCGGCTCGCCTGCACGACGGGAGGACCGAATCCGTCGCGCAGGCGTTGCCTGGTCGTGCAAGTGGGTCAGTGCACCTCGACGCCGGCCGCGCGGGAGACGGGCACCAGACGCGTGAGCTGGGTCACGTGCGCGGGCTCCAGCTCCGCGAGCGAGGCCACGCCCAGCAGCCGCATCGTGCGCTCGATCTCGCCGCGCAGGATGGCGATGGTGCGGTCGACGCCCTGGCGACCTCCCGCCATCAGACCGTAGAGGTACGCGCGACCGATCAGCGTGAAGTCGGCACCGAGCGCGACGGACGCCACGATGTCGGCGCCGTTCATGATGCCGGTGTCGATCATGACCGTGAAGTCGTCGCCGACCGCACGACGGACCTCGGGCAGGAGGTGGAACGGGATCGGGGCGCGGTCGAGCTGGCGGCCGCCGTGGTTCGAGAGCACGATGCCGTCGACGCCCGCGTCCCGTAGACGCACGGAGTCCTCGACGTTCTGCACGCCCTTGATGACGATCTTGCCGGGCCAGATGTCGCGGATGACGGCGAGGTCGTCGTAGCTGATCGTCGGGTCCATCGCCGCGTCGAGGAGCTCGCCCACGGTGCCGCCGGTCGTGCTCAGCGACGCGAACTCCAGCTTCGGGGTGGTGAGGAAGTCGAACCACCACCAGGGTCTCGGGATGGCGTTGATGATCGTGCCGAGGGTGAGCTGCGGCGGGATGCTGAAGCCGTTGCGCTTGTCGCGGAGACGGGCGCCGGCGACCGGGGTGTCGACGGTGAACTGAAGCGTGTCGAAGCCCGCGGCGGCGGCGCGACGGGCGAGCTCGTAGGAGATCTCGCGGTCGCGCATCACGTAGAGCTGGAACCAGTTCCGACCGGGCACGAGGCCCTGCGGCTCCCGCACCGTCGCCGCCTTGACGTCTTCGATCGAGGTGGTCCCGAGGGTGGACAGCGTGAACGGGATGCCTGCGGCGGCCGCGGCACCGGCGCCCGCGATCTCGCCCTCGGTCTGCATGAGCCGAGTGAAGCCGGTCGGCGCGATGCCGAACGGGAGCGCGGACGGACCGCCGAGGATCTCAACGGCCGTGTCGACGTCCGGCGCCGGCTTGAGGATGCCGGGGTGGAACTCCACGTCCTGGAAGGCCTGGCGTGCCCGGCTCAGCGACAGCTCACCCTCAGCAGCGCCGTCGGTGTAGTCGAAGGCGGCCTTGGGCGTCCGGCGCTTGGCGATCTTCCGCAGATCGTCGATGGTGAGCGCGGCGTCGAGACGACGCTTGCGCCCGTCGAGCTCGGGCTTCTTGAACTTCATGAGCTCCAACAGCTCGGCGGGATTGGGGAGCTGGCGCTGGACCATTGTCTGCCTCTCAGTTCTGCGGGGTGATGGCGCGGGTGAGGCCCGCGGCGGTGTAGTAGCCGGTGATGTGGGCGCGAACGAGACGGCGCGCGGCACGGGCATCGCCCTCATCGATCGCCGCGACGAGGGCGCGGTGCTCGGACCGCAGACGCTCGGCCATGCGATCCCAGTCGTCGACGGTCGCCGCGCCCGCGAGCACGTACGACTCGATGGCGGAGCGGAGTCCCGCCATCATCGCCGCGATGACCGTGTTGCCGCTGCCCTCCGCGAGGGAGAGGTGCAGCTGCGCGTCGAGGGCCAGGAACTCGGCCGGAGTGAGGGCGCCGTCATCCATGGCGGTGAGCAGCTCGTGCGCCCGCGCGGTGTCCCGCTGGGCGGCCGATGCCATGGCGTCGACGACCGCATCCTCGAGCACGAGCCGCGTGCGGACGACGTCATCGAGGGGGAAGCCCTGCGCGGCCACCTGGAGCCGGAGGAGCGCCGACATCCCGCCGGTGGGGGTGGCGATCACGATGGCACCCGCCTGCGGCCCGGAGCCGGTGGCGGTGCGGATGAGGCCGAGCACCTCGAGCACGCGGAACGCCTCCCGGACGCTCGATCGTCCGACGCCGAGGTCGCTCGCGAGGTCCCGTTCGGACGGCAGCCGGTTCCCCGGCCCGAGACGACCGTCGAGCAGATCACGCTCGATGTGCTCGAGCACGAGTCGCCATGCGCGCGCCGGCTGCTCCGTCATCCCGCCTCCTGTGGTCAGACCACAGGTTAGCGCGTGTGGTCAGACCACGCAATACGACGATGCTGCGCGCGCGATCCACCCCGTTTCGTGCGTCCCGGCCCGGTGCGTACGCACGCAGAGGGGTGGAGCGACCGCAGAGGGGTGGGTCGACGGGAGGGTCAGCCCAGACGGCCGCCGGACTCTTCCAGGTAGCAGGTGCCGCACAGCGACTCGTAGGTCGTGAGCTCGGGCGACGCGGAGCCGTCGGCACCCTCGTCGATCGCGACCTGGTCGCCGTCGAACACGAAGCGGCCGCCGACCACTCGGCCGTTGAACACCGCCTTGCGCCCGCAGCGGCAGATGGTCTTGAGCTCTTCCAGGGAGTGCGCGATCGCCAGAAGACGGGCGGAGCCGGGGAAGGCGTGGGTGCGGAAGTCGTTGCGGATCCCGTAAGCCATCACCGGGATGCCGTCCTCCACCGCGATGCGGAAGAGATCGTCGACCTGTGCGGGCGTGAGGAACTGCGCCTCGTCGACAAGCAGGCAGGCCACATCGACAGGCCCGGTCGGGAGGAGTTCCTCCTCCGTCGACCGCCGCATACGCCCCCGGTGGAGCGAGAAGAGTGCGCGGGCGTCGTCGTCCGGCCCGATGAGGAAGTCGACCGGTCGCGTGACCCCGAGGCGACTCTCGATCTCGCCGGCGCCCTTGGTGTCGATCGCGGGCTTGGCGAGCAGCACATGCTGGCCGCGTTCCTCGTAGTTGTATGCAGCCTGCAGCAGGGCAGTCGACTTGCCCGAGTTCATCGCGCCGTAGCGGAAGTAGAGCTTCGCCACGGTCCGAGGTCAGGCGTTGATGCCGAGGACGGCGGCGGTCGCGGTGGTCGACTCCTCCGCGAGCTCCGCGTCGCCGTTGAGCTTCCGGCCGAAGGTGGGGATGAGGTCGCGCAGCTGCGACTCCCAGCCCGGGTACTCGCCGGGGAAGCACTTCTTCAGCAGGTCGAGCATGATCGGCACGGCCGTCGAGGCCCCGGGGGATGCGCCGAGGAGACCGGCGATCGAGCCGTCACCCGAGGCGACCACCTCGGTGCCGAACTGCAGCACGCCGCCCTTCTTCGGGTCCTTCTTCATGACCTGGGCGCGCTGACCGGCGTCGATGAGCGTCCAGTCCTCGTCCTTGGCCGTCGGCATGAACGTGCGGAGGCTGTCGACCTTCTTGCGGTGGTTCTTCATCAGCTCGCTGATGAGGTAGGTGATGAGGTCGGGGTTGGCGAAGGCGACGCGCAGCATCGGCCAGAGGTTGTGTGGCCGCACCTGCGTGACGATGTCGAGCATCGAGCCGTTCTTGAGGAACTTCGGGCTGAACGTCGCGAACGGTCCGAACATCAGCGATGCCTCGCCGTCGACGACACGCGTGTCGAGGTGCGGGACCGACATCGGCGGCGCGCCGACCGAAGCCTGCGAGTAGACCTTCGCCTTGTGCTGCGCGACGATCTTCGGATTCGTCGTCTTGAGGAACTGACCGCCGATCGGGAAGACGCCATAGCCCTTGATCTCAGGGATGCCAGAATTCTGCAGGAGCTTCAGCGCCCAGCCGCCGGCCCCGACGAACACGAACTTCGCCTTGATCTCGTTCGGGGTGCGGCCGACCGTCGTGCGGTACTTGATGAGCCAGGTGCCGTCCTTCTGACGCTTGAGCGACTTGACCTCGTGGTTCGTACGCACCGAGACGCCGGAGTCGCGGAGGTGACCGAAGAGCTGGTGCGTGAGGGCGCCGAAGTCGACGTCGGTGCCGGCGGGCACCCGGGTCGCCGCGAACGGCTCGCCCTTCCGGCGCTTCTGCATGAGCAGCGGCGCCCACTGGTTGATGACGCGGGAGTCTTCGCTGTACTCGATCCCCGCGAACAGCGGCTGCTCCTTGAGCACCTCGTAACGCTTCTTGAGGTAGGCCACATCCTTCTCGCCCCGCACGAACGTCATGTGCGGCGTCGCGTTGATGAAGGTCGACGGCTCGTCCAGCACACCCTTCTCGACGAGGGAGGACCAGAACTGGCGGCTCTGCTGGAACTGCTCGTTGATCGAGATCGCCTTGGCGGGGTCGAGCGGAGCGTCGCCCTGCTGCGGCATGTAGTTCAGCTCGCACAGCGCAGCGTGCCCGGTCCCGGCGTTGTTCCACGGGTTCGAGCTCTCCTGCGCCACGTCCGACAGCCGCTCGAAGGCGACGATCTTCCAGTCCGGCTGCAGCTCGTGCAGCAGGGTACCCAGGGTGGCGCTCATGATGCCACCGCCGATCAGGACGACATCGACGTTTTCAGTCACCCGAACAGTCTAGTTCGCGGCCAGGACACCGCAGACCATGCAGCCCTCAGGCGACCGGGGCGAGACGCTCCGCGAGCACCTCGGCGATCTGCACCGCGTTCAGCGCCGCTCCCTTGCGGAGGTTGTCGTTGCTGATGAAGAGCACGAGGCCCTTGCCCTCCGGAGCCGACTGGTCGGCGCGGATGCGACCCACGAAGCTCGGGTCCTTGCCTGCGGCCTGCAGCGGGGTCGGCACCTCGTCGAGCACGACGCCGGGCGCCGCGCTCAGCACCTCCGTCGCGCGCTCCGGAGTGAGGTCGCGGGAGAACTCGGCGTGGATGGACAGCGAGTGACCCGTGAACACCGGCACGCGGACGCAGGTACCGGCGACGCGCAGGTCAGGCAGCTCGAGGATCTTCCGGCTCTCGTTGCGGAGCTTCTTCTCCTCGTCGGTCTCGTTGTCCCCGTCGTCCACGAGGTTCCCCGCGAGCGGGATCACGTCGAAGGCGATCGGCGCGACATACTTCTCGGGCTCGGGGAAGTCGACCGCGGAGCCGTCATGCACGAGGCGGAGGGTGTCGCCCTGCGCGAGCACGCCCTCGACCTGGCCGAGCAGTTCCTGCGCGCCGGCGAGTCCGGAGCCGGACACCGCCTGGTAGGTCGACACGATCAGGCGCTCCAGGCCGGCCTCGGCGTCGAGGACCTTGAGCACCGGCATCGCCGCCATCGTGGTGCAGTTCGGGTTCGCGATGATGCCCTTGGGCCGGTCGTCGATCGCGTGCGGGTTCACCTCGCTGACGACGAGGGGGACCTCGGGATCCATGCGCCAGGCGCTCGAGTTGTCGACGACCACGGCGCCGGCCTCGGCGAAGCGGGGGGCGTAGGCGCGGCTCGCGGTGGCACCGGCGGAGAACAGCGCGATGTCGATCCCGGACGGGTCCGCGGCCTCGACGTCCTCGACGATGACCGTCTGTCCGCCGAATTCGATCGCCGTGCCCGCGGAACGCGCCGAGGAGAACAACCGCAGCTCGCGGATCGGGAACGAACGCTCCGCGAGAATCTCGCGCATCACAGTGCCCACCTGGCCGGTGGCGCCGACGATGGCGACGGAGAGTCCTGATTCGGAGATGCGGGTCATGATGTTCCTTGGCTTCGTGCGGTACGGCGTACGAGGCTTCGGGCGCGGCGTCGGGATGCTGATGCTGCGCCTGGCGCCGGTGTCAGGGTTTCCGCGAGTCTATCGCGCTGCGACCACCCCGAAGCCCGCCCGTTTCACGAAGGTAGCCGCCCGCGGCGAATCAGGTGAACGCGGGAGAACAGGCACGCGCGGACAGCACAGCCTGAACCAGCGCGAACGCCTGAGCTGGCGCGGGCCCGGGGAGAACAGGCAGTCTCGCGAGAACAGGCGGACGCGCGAGAACAGGCACATGTGCACAGGGCCGCCTGAAGCAGCGCGAACACCTGTGCTGGCGCGCGGGAGAGGCTGCGGGGTCAGCGACCGGTGCCGGCGTGGACTGTGGCCTCCGCGTCGCCGTCGAGACCGTAGGCGGTGTGCACGGTGCGGGCGGCCTCGGTGAGGTCGGTGTCGCGGAGCACGACCGAGATGCGGATCTCGGAGGTCGAGATCATCTCGATGTTGATGCCGCCGGCGGACAGGGCCTCGAACAGGGTCGCCGAGACACCGGAATGCGTGCGCATCCCCGCGCCGACCACGGACAGCTTGCCGATCTGGTCGTCGTGGATGAGGTTCTGGAAGCCGACCTCGGTCTGCTCGCCGGCGAGGGCCTTGAGCGCGGCAGCGGCGTCGGCCTTGGGGACCGTGAAGGAGATGTCCGTGCGCCCGGTGGCGGAGACGTTCTGCACGATCATGTCGACGTTGGCGCCGGACTTCGCGACGATCTTGAAGATCTCGGCGGCCTTGCCCGGGACATCGGGCACCCCGGCGACGGTGATCTTGGCCTGGCTGAAGTCGGTGGCGACGCCGGCGACGATCGGTTCTTCCATGACTGCTCCCTCGGCTTCGCGAGGGTTCTTCATACCCTCGCCCAGAACGTATGTGCCCTCGGCCGACGAGAACGTCGACCGGGCGTGGATGAGGACGCCGTGCCGGCGGGCGTACTCCACGGCACGGATGTAGAGGACCTTGGCGCCGTTGGCGGCGAGCTCCAGCATCTCCTCGCTGGAGACGTGGTCGAGCTTCTGCGCCTTCGGGATCACGCGGGGGTCGGCGGTGAAGATGCCGTCCACATCGCTGTAGATCTCGCAGACGTCGGCCGACAGCGCGGCCGCCAGTGCGACGGCCGTCGTGTCCGACCCGCCACGGCCGAGCGTGGTGATGTCGCGGGTGTCGCGGTTGAAGCCCTGGAAGCCGGCGACGATGACGATCGCGCCCTCGTCGAGCGCCTCGCGGAGCCGGACCGGGGTGACGTCGACGATACGCGCCGCCCCGTGCTGCGAGTCGGTGATCATGCCGGCCTGGCTGCCGGTGAACGACCGGGCCTCGAAGCCCATCGAGTGGATCGCCATCGCCAGCAGCGCCATCGAGATCCGCTCGCCGCTGGAGAGGAGCATGTCGAGCTCGCGCGGTGCCGGGATCGGCGCGACTTCGTTCGCGAGGTCGAGCAGCTCATCGGTCGTGTCGCCCATGGCGCTCACGGCGACGACCACGTCGTGACCGGCGCGACGGGTGTCGACGATGCGCTTGGCGACGCGCTTGATGCTCTCTGCGTCGGCGACCGACGAGCCGCCGTACTTCTGCACGATGAGGGCCACGTTCACTCCCTGGGATGACGGGCGGATCCGCCCACGGTCATTCTACGATCGGCGCGCATGCCGCCCCGCGCATGTGACGGCTCAGGCGGGGGCGGGCGGGACGGGCGTCATCGGTCGCAGCCGCCCTCCGGTGGCGGCGAACCAGCACCCGACGATGATCAGCGGGAATCCGAGGAGGAGTCCCGGCGTGAGCGGTTCGGCGAGCACGATGGCCCCGAGCACGATCGCCACGACCGGGTTCACGTAGGTGAACAGCGGCGCCCTGACCGGTCCGACCTCGCGGATGAGCGCGAAGAAGGCCAGGAAGGCCAGCGCCGTGCAGATGACCGCGAGGGCGAGCAGCGCACCGATCGACGGGAGCGTGGGCACCTGGTGCTGCGTGAGCAGACCGATCGGGAGGTAGAAGATGCCGATCATGAGCAGCGACAGCGTGATCGTGCCGAGCGAGGGGACATCGTTCAGCTTGCGCGCCACGATGAACGGCGCGATCGCGTACAGCACCGCGACGAGCAGCACCTCCCCCGCCGCGAGCAGGCTCACCTCTCCCCCGAAGAGCCCCGGCCCCGCCACGACGATGGCGACGCCGACGAAGCCGACCAGCAGGCCGATGCCGCGGGCGGGACGCAGCACGCCGCGGTCGCCACCACCCAACGCGATGAGGGCGGCGAACAGCGGCACCGTGGCGACGAGGAGTCCGGTCATTCCGGAGGGCAGCGTCATCTCGGCATGCCCGAGGAGCAGGAACGGTCCGGCCATCTCCACGGCCCCGAAGGCCAGCACCCACGGCCAGTGCCGCAGCGCCGCGCGGAGGGCGCCGCTGCGCAGGGCGAACGGAAGCAGGAGGAGAGCGGCGATCAGGGTCCGTCCCGCGACGATCGCCGGCGGGGAGATCGAGTCAACCGCCACGCTGATGAAGAGGTAGGGCACGCCCCAGAGCAGGGCCATGACTCCGAAGAGCAGCCAGCCCCGGCGGGAGAACCCGGACTGCGGGGTCACAGCACGCGCCGGCCCTCGAAGGCCCGGCCGAGCGTCACCTCGTCCGCGTACTCGAGGTCGCCGCCGACCGGGAGGCCCGAGGCGAGCCGCGAGACCGTGATCTGCATCGTCGTCAGGAGCCGGCTCAGGTAGCTCGCCGTCGCCTCCCCCTCCAGGTTGGGGTTCGTGGCGATGATGACCTCCTGCACGGTGCCGTCGGCGAGCCGCGTCATGAGCTGGGCGATCCGGAGGTCGTCCGGGCCGATACCCGCGATGGGGCTGATCGCGCCGCCGAGCACGTGGTACAGGCCGCGGAACTCCCGCGTGCGCTCGATCGCCGCGACGTCCTTCGCATCCTCGACCACGCAGATCAGCGCCTGGTTGCGGCGCGGGTCGCGACAGATCGCGCAGCGCTCCTGCTCCGCGACGTTGCCGCAGATCTCGCAGAAGCGCACCCGGATGCGGATCTCGGTCAGCAGCTCGGCGAGACGGGCCACGTCGAACGTCGGCGTCTGCAGGATGTGGAACGCGATGCGTTGCGCCGACTTCGGGCCGATGCCGGGAAGGCGGCCGAACTCGTCGATCAGCTCTTGGACGATGCCGTCGTACATCAGGAGAACCTCGTGGGGGGCTCGTAGGGCTCTTCGCGAAGGAACGTCGCGCCGAGCACCTGGCGGATCACGGCCTCTCCGTAGCGCTGCACGCCGCCGGCGGGGGTGCGCTCGACGACGACCGGTGGAGCGGCCGCGGGGGCCGTACGGGCGGCCGCCTGCGGGGCCGCCGCCGGAGTCGCACGTGGGGAGGGTGGGCGGTCGTACGGAGCCGGGGGCTCGTAGGCCGGATCGTACGGCGGCTCCTCGTCGAACGCAGGAGCGTCGTCGTCGCCGGGCAGCGGCGGCTCATCGCGGTCGACTCTGCCGTCGGCCGGCGGGGTCGGGGCGGCGGAGGCGGCCTCGACCTCCTCCGGCTCCTCGTCGACGGCGAGGGGCGCTGCGGGCGCGGCGGCCGCGGTCGTCGGGATCGGTGCGACCGCCCACTCCGTCACAGGGGCTGCGGCGGCGCGCGTCTGCGGACGAGAGGGAGGTGCTGACGCAGGCTCCGATGCGGGAGCGGCGTCGGCCGGTGCAGCGGATCCGGAGGAGGCCGGCTGCCGCGGCGCCCCACCGGGCGGCATCGGGGCGGGGAGGTACTTGACCCGCACCCCGACCTCCTGCTCGATGGCCGTGCGGAGGTGGTCGGACGGGCCGGAGCCGGGGGTGGTCCCCTTGAACTTCGCGACATCGTGCTGGCTCGTGAATCCGAGGGTCAGAACTTCCGAGTCGCTGTCGTAGGCCAGCGGCTGCACAGCGGTGGCGAGCAGCCAGGACGTGCGGCTGATGCCTTCGAGGCGCTTCAGCACGGCCGGCCAGGCGTCGCGGACGCGGTCGAACGTGACGGGAGCGGACGATGCGGACGGTGCGGACGACTCCGGGGCCGGAGCGGGTGCGGGTTCCGGGGAGGGCTCGGGCTCGGCAGCCGGCGCAGGACCGGAGGCCGCCGGCGCGGGACTGGAGGGGGCCGTCGCGGACGAGGCCGATGCAGATGCCGATGCCGTGGGCGTGGGCGTCGCCGGCTCGGGCTCGGGC
>NZ_SSDN01000046.1:0-68229 GCF_004794355.1 Microbacterium sp. K36
GGACGGCGGCCGGGCGGCCGGTGGTGCCGGGGGCGACCGCGACGCGATCGGGCAGGCTGACCTCCAGGCGCTTGCCGCCGACCTCGACGACGACCGTGTGCCGGGCGTTCGCCGGAGCCGGAGCCTCGAGCTCGCCGTCCCACGCGGGGATGTCGTTGTCGAACTCGGTCTCGATCCAGCGCGTGTACACCCCGAACGTCCCGTCCTCGGCCGTGAAGGCGGGGTCGCGGACGACCTTGCGGTGGAACGGGATGACGGTGGGCAGACCCGCGACCTCGAACTCGTCCAGAGCCCGCCGCGCGCGCTCCAGGGCCTCGGCTCGGTCCTTGCCGGTGACGATGATCTTGGCGAGCAGGGAGTCGAACGCGCCGGACACCGCGTCCCCGGCGGTCACACCGGAGTCGAGGCGGATGCCGGGGCCGCCGAAGGTCTTGAACACGTGGATGGGGCCCGGCTGGGGGAGGAACCCGCGACCCGGGTCCTCGCCGTTGATGCGGAACTCGATGGAGTGACCCTGCGGCTGGGGGTCGTCGTAGTCGATCGTGCCGCCGGCGGCGATGCGGAACTGCTCGCGGACGAGGTCGATCCCGGTGACCTCCTCGGACACGGGGTGCTCGACCTGGAGGCGGGTGTTCACCTCGAGGAAGGAGACCGTGCCGTCGGCGCCGATGAGGAACTCGCACGTGCCCGCGCCGACGTAGCCGACCTCCTTGAGGATGGCCTTGGAGGCGGAGTAGAGCTTCTCGTTCTGCTCGGGGGTGAGGAACGGGGCCGGCGCCTCTTCGACGAGCTTCTGGTGCCGGCGCTGCAGCGAGCAGTCGCGGGTCGAGATGATGACGACGTTGCCCTCGGCGTCGGCGAGGCACTGGGTCTCGACGTGGCGGGGCTTGTCGAGGTACTTCTCCACGAAGCACTCGCCACGGCCGAACGCGGCGACGGCCTCACGGGTGGCGGACTCGAACAGCTCCTCGACCTCGTCGAGCTCACGGGCGACCTTGAGGCCGCGTCCGCCGCCACCGTACGCGGCCTTGATGGCGATCGGCAGGCCGAACTCCTGGGCGAAGGCGACGACCTCGTCGGCACCCGAGACCGGGCCGGGGGTGCCGGGCGCGAGGGGCGCACCGACCTTCTCGGCCACGTGGCGGGCGGTGACCTTGTCGCCGAGCGCCTCGATCGCCTCGGGAGAGGGGCCGATCCAGATCATCCCGGCGTCGATCACCGCGCGCGCGAACTCGGCGTTCTCCGCGAGGAAGCCGTAGCCGGGGTGCACGGCGTCGGCGCCGGCGCGGCGGGCGACGGAGAGGATCTTCTCGATCTGGAGGTACGTCTCGGCGCTGGTCGCGCCACCGAGCGCGTACGCCTCGTCGGCCAGGCGCACATGCAGCGCGTCCCTGTCCTGGTCGGCGTAGACGGCGACCGAGGCGATCCCGGAGTCACGAGCGGCACGGACGATGCGGACGGCGATCTCGCCGCGGTTGGCGACGAGCACCTTCGCGATTTCAGGCATGGTTGCCAGCCTAGCGAGTAGCATCCCGATACTTTTGACGACTCTCGACAAGAAAGAGGGAAAAACGTGGAGGGGAGTCTACGACCACAGATCCGTCCACCGGACCCCGAGGTCGGCGGTGAGGCGGCGCACGGTGGACAGCGACATCCCCACGACGGTGGAGGGGTCGCCTTCGACCTTGGTGATGAAGGCGCCGCCGAGGCTGTCCACGGTGAAGGCTCCCGCGACGTGCAGCGGCTCCCCCGACGCCACGTACGCGGCGATCTCCTCATCGCTCACGTCGTCGGCGAACGTCACCGCGGCCTCCGCGACCGCGGTCGCCTCGACGGGTTCGATGCCGGGGGCGACGCGGAACACGGAGTGCCCGGAGTGCAGCACCCCCGTGGCGCCGCGCATCTCCCGCCACCGGCGTGTGGCCTCCTCCGGCGTGTAGGGCTTGCCGTACACGCGCTCCCCGAGCGCGAACATCGAGTCCCCGCCGATGACGATGCCGTCGAACGCGCCCTCGGCGGCCAGCCGCTCGGCGACGGCCGCGGCCTTGGCACGGGCGAGCAGCAGCACGAGGTCGGCAGGCGCGAGGGGGCCCATGCGCTCCTCCGCCGCGGCGGCCAGGGCATCCTCGTCCACCTCCGGCGACAGCGTGAGCGGTTCGATGCCGGCCTGACGCAGCAGCATGAGCCGGGCGGGGGAGGTGGAGGCGAGGCAGACGCGCATGGAGACCACCGTATCCTCGAAGGATGACTTCCTCCGCAGCCGACGTGCTCGATCTCGACATCACCGGCATCGCCCACGGAGGCACTTTCGTCGCCCGTCACGAGGGACGCGTCGTCTTCGTCTCGGACGCGATCCCGGGGGAGCGCGTCCGTGCCCGGCTGCTCGACCCGTCCGCAGGCGCCGGGGAGCCCGATACCCGGAGCTTCTGGCGCGCCGAGACGATCGAGGTCCTCGACGCCTCCCCGCATCGCCGGCCGCACATCTGGCCGGAGGCGGACGTCGCGCACGACCCCGCCCAGCGGCCGGGGGGTGCCGACCTCGGGCACATCGACCTCGACCACCAGCGCGTGCTCAAGCGCCAGGTCCTCTCGGAGGCGTTCGACCGCTTCGCCGGCCCCGGCCTCGAGGCCCCGGAGATCGAGGCCGTGGAGTCCGGGGACGGGACGGGGTGGCGCACCCGGGTGACGCTGCACGTCGACGATGCCGGGCGGATCGGCCCGTTCGCCGCCCGCAGCCACCGGGTCGTTCCTGTCTCGACCTACCCGCTCGCCCGCCCCGCGATCGCCGAGGCCGCCCTCGCCCTGCGGGGCGAGAAGGCCGGACGCATCGAGCTGGTGGAGCCCGCGGACGGCCGGGTGCGCATGCTCCGGCACCCCGAGGCCGAGCGTCGGGCGCCCAGGGACCGCCGCCCTCGCCCGAAGCCCGAGGTGGTGCAGGAGCGCGTCGGCGACCGCACGTTCGACGTCGACGCCGGCGGGTTCTGGCAGGTGCACCCCCGCGCCGCCTCCGTCCTCGACGGCGCCGTGTACGGGCTGCTCGACGGACACGTGGAGCCGGACGCGACGCACTACGACCTGTACGGCGGCGTCGGCCTCTTCGCGCAGACGCTCGCCGATCTCGGCGGCACCGACGTCGTCACCGTCGAGTCCAGCCGACGCGCGACCGCGCATGCCGCCGCGAACCTCGCTCCGCTCGAGGTGGCCGCCGTCACCGCCCGCGTCGACCGTTTCCTGCAGCAGCCGCGGCGCGGAGGCGCGACGGGGGCCGTCGTGCTCGATCCGCCCCGATCCGGTGCCGGCCGGGCGGTGGTGGAGGGCGTGCACGCCCTGTCGCCGTCTGCCATCGCCTACGTCGCCTGCGACCCGGTCGCCCTCGCGCGCGACCTCGGGACGTTCCGCGGTCTGGGGTGGCGGGTGGAGGCCCTGCGCGGTTTCGACCTGTTCCCGCACTCGCACCACTTCGAGGTCGTCGCGCTGCTCACCCGGTGAGCGCATTCCCGGCCGCGGGTCCGTGACTCACTAGGCTGTGGGCATGAGCACCGTCGCCCTCATCGACGACCACGAGTCCGTCCGCCTCGGCCTCGAGGCCGCATGCGCCAGGGACGGCCAGACCGTGGTGTTCACGGGGAGCACCGTCGGCTCCTATCTCGTATGGCGGTCCTCGACGGGGGCTCCGCCCGCCGACGTCGTCGTGCTCGACCTCACGCTGGGGGACGGGACGACCGTGACGGAGAACGTCGTGTCCCTCGTCGCCGACGGTGCCAGCGTCGTGATCCACAGCGTCGCCGACCGGCCGGCCGCGGTCCGGGAGGCCCTGGCGGCGGGTGCGGCCGGTGTCGTCAGCAAGTCGTCGGCCCTCGACGACGTGCTGGACGCCATCCGGACCGTGGCTCAGGGCGAAGCGCTGAACAACGTCGAATGGGCGAGTGCGGTCGATGGAGACCGTGCGTTCGCCGATGCCCAGCTGTCCACCCGCGAGCGGGAGGTGCTCCGCCTGTATGCGACGGGTCTGCCGCTGAAGGCCGTGGCCGAGCGTCTCGGTGTCGCATACTCCACCGCGAAGGAGAACATCACCCGGATCCGGGTGAAGTACGTCGAGGTCGGTCGGCCGGCGCCCACCAAGGTCGATCTGCTGCGACGCGCGATGGAGGACGGCATCGTGACGGCCGACGGGGCGCCGAGTGCCCGCTGAGCCGCTGAGCGTCCGCGACGCCTGGAGCAAGATCCCGTCTCCCGGCAGCGCGGAGAACGGCTTCGAGCGGTTCACCGGCAAGCGGATGGAGCGCATCCTGGCGATCGTGGTCGCCTTGGGGTCGGCCGTGCTCGGGGCACAGGCGCTGATCGCGGCCGTGCAGACGATGTCCCGCGCGGACGCGCCGCACATCTCGATGCTCGTCGCCGTCTTCGTACCACTGACCGCGATGCTCGTCGCCTGTCTGGTCGGACGCGGCGTGCGCCTGGCCGCGGGGGTGTTCGCCGTCGTATACGTGCTCGCGCTCGCGGCATGGCCGGTCGTCGTCGACCCGACCGACAAGGTCGCAGGAGACCAGCCGTGGATCTTCTTCCTCGTGAACGTGGGCGTGGTGGCGGCGATGCTGGCCTTCCCCGTGCGGCTGCAGTTCGCGTGGGCTGTCGGCGTGCCCTTCGTCTACGGGTACGTGCGTCTGGTGCAGGGGGAGTTCTCCCGGGAGTTCTGGGTCACGACGGCATTCGACGTGTCCTTCACGCTGATCCTCGGCGTCGTGATCGTGTCGCTCGGCTGGATGTTCCGCTCGGTCGCCGCGGGCGTCGACGAGGCGCGGGGGACGGCCGTGGCCTCGTACGCGACGGCGGCCGCTGCGGCGGCGGCCGAGGAGGAGAGGGTCGCCATGTCGGCCCTCATGCACGACAGCGTCCTGGCCGCCCTCATCGCCGCAGAGCGCGCGGAGGGCGAGCGGGCACGGGAGCTCGCCGTGGCGATGGCCAGGGAAGCCCTCACGCGGCTCGCGAACACCGAGGCGGCGGTCGCGGAAGAGGGCAGCGACGAGCCGGTCGGAGCCGCGCAGATCGTCGTGGAGCTGCGACGGGCGCTCTCCGAACTCGGCGCGGACGCCATCGTGGAGGAGCGCGGCGGCAGTGGCCTCATCCCGGGGCGTGCCGCGCGAGCGCTCGTCCTCGCCGCCCGCCAGGCGATCGGGAACGCGGTCGCCCACGCCCACGGCCGTGGCCTGCACATCCTCGTCGTCGGTCACGGTGACGAGGGCATCGCCGTGACGATCTCGGACACCGGCGGCGGCTTCGACGTCGACGCCATCGGTCCCGACCGGCTCGGCATCCGCGCCTCGATCCTCGCCCGCATGGCCGGTGTCGCCGGAACCGCGCACATCTCCTCGGACGTGGACGGCACCGTCGTCACCCTGGGGTGGGAGCGCTCATGAACCGGACCGTCCGCAGCGTCGCGACCTCGCTCGCCGTCGGCTTCGCGCTGTACTTCGTCGCCCGGGGGATCTGGTGGATCGAGCAGCCGACGGCTCCGCTGCTCATGGTCCTCGCCATCGCCGTGTACCTCGTGGTGGTGAACATCGCGATCCTCGGGAGCCCGGCCACGGTGCGCATGCCGCTGTGGTCGGCGCTCCTCGCCCTCGGAGCGAGCGCGATCATCCCGGCACTGGTCACCCTCTCGCTGGACCCCGACGATCGGACGGCGCCCTTCGCCACCTGGTACATCGGCGCCCTCGGTCTGCTCGGCATCGTCTGCGTGGTCCGTCGCCGCGCGTGGGCGGGCTGGGCGACGCTGGTGGTGCTCGTCGTCGCCGCCTCCGCAGCCCTCGGGTTCGGCGTGGCGCTGAACCTCGGTGTGGTGGGGTCGATCATGTGGGTCGCGGTCGCCCAGCTCCTGGTGATGTTCTGGGACCGCGCCGTGAGCGACACAGAGCGCCTGTCGGAGATCCAGCAGGCGGTCTCGGCCTGGCACGCGACCCAGCGTGTGCGCCAGCGCGAGCGTCGCCTCCGCACCCAGTTCGCCCTCGCCGTCGCCGGCCCCGTGCTCAGCCGGGTGGTGGCGTCGCGCGGACAGCTGGACGACGATGAGCGGCTGGAAGCCCGGCTCGCGGAGGGGCGTCTTCGCGACGAGCTGCGTGGCGCGGATCTCCTGAACGACGACGTCCGCAACGCGATCGACGCCGCGCGCCGCCACGGCGCCTCCGTGACGGTGTTCGACGAGGGCGGTCTCGACGGCGTCGACGAGGGCCGGCGCATGGAGATCCGCGACGAGCTCGCGTCGGTGCTGCGCAGCGCCGGCACGGGGCGCATCATCATCCGCTCCGCACGAGACCCGCTCGTCGCCGTCACTGTCGTCGGTCGCGCGGGCCTGCGGGCATCGGACGACGATTCCGTCGACCTCTGGCACGAGATCGCGAGGGAGCGGCGGGGGACGGCAACCGACGCGCGGAGCTGAGAGTGGGCGAGGGGCGGCGAATCCGCCTGCCCCTCGCCGTGCGGACAGTTACCCGAAAACCGTCCGCTGGTGGCCGATCAGCGTCTGTCTACCCTGGGACAGAGAGACCAGCCGAACGCGAAGCGTCCCCTTCAGTCTGCGGGGTCGCGCAACGGTTGTCTGTAGGTATTTTGGGGGACAAGATCCGCGACCGGCCTCAGCCCGCGAAACGTCCCCAGGGGATGTCCCGGCGTAGGGGCCGACGCAGCGGACGCTGCGTGCGGGTCCATGCCGAGACCCGTGGCTCCTCGACCGTCGCCTCCGCCTGCTCGTTCGCATAGGCGTCCCCGAGCACCGCGATGAGGGCTGCGAGCTCCTCCTCGGTCGCGGTGCCGCGGGTGACCTCCAGCATCACGGGCGCAGGCGCTGCCCCGTCGGCGGCGGGTTCCTGGCCGCTCACAGCGGGATGTTCCCGTGCTTCTTCGGGGGCAGCTCGGCGCGCTTGCCCCGCAGGGCCCGGAGCGCCTTCGCGATCGCCACCCGGGTGTTCGCCGGCTCGATGATCCCGTCGAGCTCGCCGCGCTCGGCCGCGAGGAAGGGCGAGGCCACGTTGTACGTGTACTCGTTCGCGAGGCGGGTGCGGACGGCCGCCACGTCCTCGCCTGCTTCCTCCGCCTTGCGGATCTCCCCGCGATAGAGGATGTTGACGGCGCCCTGGCCGCCCATCACGGCGATCTCCGCGGTGGGCCAGGCGAGGTTCACGTCGGCACCGAGCTGCTTCGAGCCCATGACGATGTACGCGCCGCCGTAGGCCTTGCGCAGGATCACCGTCACGAGCGGCACGGTGGCCTCGGCGTAGGCGTAGAGGAGCTTGGCGCCGCGGCGGATGACGCCGGTCCACTCCTGGTCGGTGCCGGGCAGGTACCCCGGCACGTCGACGAGGGTCACGATCGGCAGCGAGAACGCGTCGCAGAAGCGCACGAACCGGCTCGCCTTCTCGCCCGCCTCGATGTTGAGCGTGCCCGCCATCTGCGAGGGCTGGTTGGCGATGATGCCGACCGAGCGGCCCTCGATGCGTCCGAAGCCGATGACGATGTTCGGCGCGAACAGCGGCTGGACCTCCAGGAAGTCGCCGTCGTCCACGACGTGCTCGATCACGGTGTGGATGTCGTACGGCTGGTTCGGGGAGTCCGGGATGAGCGTGTTGAGCGTGCGGTCCGCGTCGGTGGTCTCGAACTCGAACGCGCTCTCGTAGGACGGCAGCTCCGCCATGTTGTTGTCGGGCAGGAAGCCGAGGAGCGTGCGCGCGTAGTCGATCGCGTCGTCCTCGTCCTCGGCCAGGTAGTGCGCGACGCCGGAGCGCGTGTTGTGCGTGTAGGCGCCGCCGAGCTCCTCCATGCCGACGTCCTCGCCGGTGACGGTCTTGATCACGTCGGGTCCGGTGACGAACATCTGGCTGGTCTTGTCGACCATGATGACGAAGTCGGTGAGGGCGGGGGAGTACACGGCGCCGCCGGCCGCCGGGCCCATGATGATCGAGATCTGCGGGATCACGCCGGAGGCACGGGTGTTCAGACGGAAGATCTCGCCGTACTTGCCGAGCGCGACGACACCCTCCTGGATGCGCGCGCCGCCCGAGTCGAGGATGCCGATGCACGGCATGCCGCCGGCCAGGGCGAACTCCATGATCTTCACGATCTTCTCGCCGGCGACCTCGCCCAGCGACCCGCCGAAGGTGGAGAAGTCCTGCGAGTACACGGCCACGGTGCGGCCGTGGATGGTGCCGACGCCGGTGACGACGGAGTCGCCGTACGGGCGCGAGCGGTCCATGCCGAACGCGGTGGTGCGGTGGCGCACATACTCGTCGAACTCGACGAAGCTGCCGGGATCGACGAGGAGCTCGATGCGCTCGCGGGCGGTCATCTTGCCCTTGGCGTGCTGCTTCTCCTTCGCCTTCGTCTCGGCGTCGACGACGGCTTCGGTGTAGCGAGCGCGCAGATCCGCGATCTTTCCGGCGGTGGTAAAGGGGTCGGGCTTGTCCGTCACGGATTCCACCCTAGCGTCGGGTTCGCGCCGTCCGTTGGATGATCGGCACAACGGGGCGGCGGATCCTTTGGCGAGGTGCACGCTCCCTCATTCGGCGGTCGTGTCGGAACCCGGGCGCGGTGGCAGTCCGTGATCGCCGTCTCCGGGACGGGCGTCGAGCTCGTCGGCGGAGTGCTCCCGTCGGCGGCCGGCGATCTCGCCGACCCGGTGCCCGACCCATCCCGCGCCGCGCGCCACGGTGCCCGCGGCTCCCGCGACCGCGTTGCCGGCGTAGCGCGCTCCTCTCAGCATCCGCAGCTCCACCTTCTCGGCGTCGGGGATGGGCTCCAGCTCGGCAGGGAGGGTGAGGGGTGCCGCCCCGAAGGCTCGGTGGGAGGTGGTGAGCACGCGGCGTCCGAGGATGTGGTTGCCCGCCCCGCCGATCGCCGCGCCGATCCCGAAGGGCATCGCCTTGCCGATGAAGGAAGCCCCGCCCTTGGCCGCGAACTGCTTCACGAACATCCCTTTGAGCTGGTCGACGAGCGGCCCCACGGCGGCGCGGGGGAGCGACTTCGTCACCAGCTCGCCCCAGTACGCCGACCGGCTGCTGCCGCGACCGGTGACCTGCCGGGCGAGCTGCCCGACGAGGTCGACGCCCTCCTTGCCGAGCATGAGGGTCATGACGAGAGCGCGGGCACGGTCGGGGTTGCCCACCGCGATGCCGTGCACCTCGGCGACCGACTGCGCGAAGAGGGCCGTGGATTCCACGAACCCCACGGTCTCGACGCCGGAGAGCGCGAGGGTGATCCCCGTGCCGATACCCGGCACGACGGCGGTCGCGCCCACCGCGGCCCCACCGGTCGTGACGGCCGCGAGGTAGCGCCGCTCCAGGATCCGGATGATCTCGTCAGGGGTCGCGTGCGGGTTGCGGAGCCGGATGCTGCGGATGTGGGCGAGCACCAGGGGGCGCTGGATCGAGAGCACCCGGTCGAGCCCGCGGACCATCATCGGGTGTTCCGGGGAGCCGACCGGCGGCACGCCCTTGTCCCACGGGGCGTCGTCCGGGAGGGAGTGGATCTTGTGCACCTTGGGGGCCATGTGCCGATCCTATGAAGCCCGTCCGCGAAAACACCGAGAGCCCCGGTCCGTGGCGGATCGGGGCTCTCGGACGGGAGCGTCACACGAAGAGGTTCGCGCGCTCCAGGTCTTCCGCGAAGTCGACCTCGACCGCGTACAGGTCGGAGACGTCCATCGGCTCGAGCAGCAGGCCGTCCTCGGCGATCGCCAGCTCGAGACCCCGCTCGAAGTAGTCCTGGTCCTCGACCCGCTGCAGCTGGCGCATGAACGCCTTCTTGAAGCCCGAGGAGATGTAGTTGATGCCGACCGCCTCGCCGAGGCCGCCCTTGACGGACTTCGACAGCTCCTTGATGAAGCCCTCCGCCGTGACGGTGTACTTCACCTCTTCATCGCTGACCTTGGCGGTGTTGACGGTGACGAACGACTGGTCCCGCTCGATGTACGCGGCGGCGCGACCGAGGATCATCGGGTCGAACACGACGTCGCCGTTCATCCACAGCACGCCGCTCTTGCCGGTGGCGCTCAGGGCGCGCAGCAGGCTCTTCGAGGTGTTGGTCTCGTCGTAGCGGTCGTTGTGGACGTAGTTCACGGAGGGGAAGGCCTCGATGATGGTCTCCGCGCGGTAGCCCACGACCGTCGTGATGCGTGCGTCGGATCCGAAAGCGGCCCGGATGTTGTCGTGCTGCTGGCCCATGATCGTGCGGCCGTCGTTGAGCTCGGTGAGCGGCTTGGGCAGCGCACGGCCGAGGCGGGAGCCCATTCCGGCTGCGAGGATGACGGTCTGAAGAGTCACGAATACTCCTAAGGAAGTTGTGTTCACGGTCGGTTCACCGACCAGACACTTCGTCGTGCCGGGGATCATGCTAGCGATTCCCCCTGAGAACCCCGGGGTCAAGCAGGCCCCGTTGTCATTTCGTGATCGAGTACACACGCAACGCACAGGGACGACAACCCCCTTGCGAAACGCGCAGAGGAGGGGATCGGATTGCGGATTGTCGCGTGGGGCCTTGGCTCTCAGCCACCCGTTGATACCGTAGGACGGTGACTTCCTCCCCTGATGACCCCACCCCCCAGGCAGAGGGAGCCGAGACTCCGACCGAGGCCTCCGCGCCCGCTCGGAAACCGGCCGCCAAGAGAACTGCCTCGTCCTCCGCCGGCGCCAAGAAGGCGACCGGAGTGAAGTCCTCCGCGCCGAAGCCGGCAGCGGCGAAGACCACTGCCTCGAAGGCCACAGCCTCGAAGAGCACCGCCTCGAAGAGCACCGCCTCGAAGAGCACCGCCTCGAAGAGCACCGCTGCGAAGTCCACCTCAGCGAAGACCGCCGGTACGAAGTCCACGTCGGCGAAGACCACGGCGGCGAAGGCCGCCGGTGCGAAGGCCGCTCCGGCGAAGACCATCGGTGTCAAGGCTGCTCCGGCGAAGTCCTCCGCAGCGAAGTCCTCCAGCCCGGCGAAGTCCTCGACGGCGACGAAGACTCCCGCGGCGAAGACTCCTGCGGCGGAGAAGTCGACCGCCGCGCGGCCCACACCGACCAAGGCTGCGGCTGAGAAGGCGGCCCCCACGTCTGAGGTCGTGGTCGAGCCGACACCCGCAGCGAGTGTGGACCCCGCGGCTGCGCGCACGGCGTCCGCCGCCCGAGCGGCCGCGGTGAAGAACACCGCCGCGCGGAGCACAAGCCCGAAACGTCCGTCCGCGACGACGACGAAGCCGAGCACGGCTGCCGCCAAGACGACGGCTGCCAAGACGGCTGCGGCGAAGGCGGCTGCGGCGAAGACGGCCGCCGCGAAGGCATCCGCGGCCAGGACGACGGCCAAGACCACCGCCGCCAAGACCGCTGCGGCGAAGGCGGCTGCGGCCAAGGCGGCTGCCGCGCAGGCCGAGGAAGCCGAGGCCGCGGAGGCGAAGGCGGCGGAAGCCGCGGCTGCGGACGCGCAGGCTGCGGAAGTACAGGCCGCTGCGCAGATGCAGCCCGAGGAGTCCGCCGCGGTGGCGGCGCCGACCGTGTCCGCACCGGCCGGTGAGTCCGACACCGCGTCCGCCGAGGCGGTGGCGACGAACGAGCGCGCCGCCGCGACGGCGACCCGCGTCGAGGATGCCGCCGTCGCGGAGTCCGCCTCGACGGAGTCCACGGTCGAGGCATCGGACACCGCACTCCCGGTGACGAAGGAGCCTGCGCTGGAGGACAGCCGCGTCGCGGACGTCGAGGTCGTCGAAGTGGTCGAAGGCGTGATCGCCGAGGAGCCGCCGGCCGAGGTCGTCGAGGAGGAGGCGGCGGAGCCCGCCACCGAAGCCATCCGGATCCGCGGTCTCGTGAAGCAGTTCGGCGAGAACCGCGCGGTCGACGGCATCGATCTCACCGTGCCCGCGGCCTCGTTCTACGGCATCGTCGGCCCCAACGGTGCCGGCAAGACGACGACCCTGTCGATCGTCGCCGGCCTCCTGCGTGCGGACGAGGGCAGTGTCCTCATCTGCGGCATCGACCAGGCGCGCGAGCCGCTGGCGGCGAAGCGCGTGATGGGCGTCCTGCCGGACCGCCTGCGCACGTTCGACCGCCTCACCGGCCGGCAGCTGCTGTACTACTACGGGCTGCTCCGCGGCCTCGCCGCCGACGTCATCGAGAAGCGCACCGGCGACCTCGCCAGGGCCTTCGATCTCGGCGACGCCCTGAACCGGGTGGTGTCCGACTATTCGGCGGGTATGACCAAGAAGATCATGCTCGCGGGCGCGATGATCCATTCGCCGCGCGTCCTGGTGCTCGATGAGCCGTTCGAGTCCGTCGACCCGGTCTCTTCCGCCGTGATCCTCGACATCCTGCGCGCCTACGTCGCGCACGGCGGCACCGTGATCCTGTCGAGCCACGGCATGGACCTCGTCGAGCGCGTGTGCTCCCGGGTGGCCATCATCGTCAACGGCGAGGTGCTCGCCGAGGGCACGATCGACGAGGTGCGCGCGGGGCAGACGCTCGAATCGCGCTTCGTGGAGCTCGCGGGTTCCAGTGGAGAGGTGGAGGGGCTCGAGTGGCTGCACACGTTCTCCGACTGAGGTTCGCGCTTCTCCTGGGAGCCCTGCGTGGGGAACACCGGGGGCGCACCCTGCTCTCCTTCGGCGCCGTGATCGCGGTCACGGTGGTCGTCTGCGTGGCGGTGTTCAGCCTCGGTGATGCGCCGGTTCCGGTCTCCCAGGCGGTGACCGTGCTCGGCGGTGCGGCCGTCCTGCTCGGCTTCCTCGTGGGGCCCCTGCTCGTGGGGGCCGTCGATCAGCTCGATCCCCGGCGTTTCGCGGTGTTCGGCGTCGACGAGCGGAAGATGCCCGGGGTCCTCGCGATCGCCTCACTGGTCAGCGTGCCCAGCCTTGCGCTCCTCGCGGTCTACGTCAGTGTGACGATCGTCGCCGTCCGCGCCGGTGCGCCGTGGGTGCCGGCCGTCCTCCTGGCGGCGGTCGGGCTGCTGTCGACCATCCTCCTCTCCCGAGTCGGGATGGCGCTCAACGCGCTGCTGCTGCCGGAGCGTCGATCCCGCGAGCTGACGGCGCTGTTCGCCCTCGCCTTGATCGTCATCGCCTTCCCCGTCGCGGTGTTCCTCGGCTCGCTCCGCTGGGACGGCGAGGTGCCGGCATCGTTGGCGACCCTGACCTCGGTGATCGGGTTCACCCCGCTCGCCGCGTCGCCGGCGGCGATGTTCGCCGCGGCCGCCGGTGAGACGGCTGTGGCCTGGGTCAGCGGATTGATCGCCGTGGCCACCCTGGCGTTGCTGTGGCTCGCCTGGACATGGTTCGTGCGCCGCCTGCTGACGACGACGGAGCGTCCGGTGGCGGCACGCGAGCGCACCGGACTCGGCTGGTTCGCCCTGCTGCCCTCGAACGCCTTCGGCGCCATCGCCTCGCGAAGCCTCGTGTACTGGCTCCGCGACCGTCGGTACATCATGAACATCATCGTGGTGCCCGTGGCGGGCGTGCTGACCGTGTTCCCGCTGATCGTCGCGGGCGTGCCGGTCGAGATCGCCGCGCTCGTCCCCGTGCCCGTCATGGCCCTCTTCTTCGGATGGCTGCCGCACAACGACGTCGCCTACGACTCGACCGCCCTCTGGACGCACGTCGCGAGCGGCGTCCGGGGAGTCCCGGATCGGCTGGGGCGCCTGGTGCCGGTGCTCCTGGTCGCCGTGCCGGTGCTGGCGATCGCCGTACCGCTCTCGCTCGTGCTGGCCGGCCGCTGGAGTCTTCTCCTCCCGCTCGTCGGCCTCGGCGCGAGCCTGCTCTTCTCTGCGCTCGGCATCTCGAGCGTGGTGTCGGTGGTGGCGCCGTATGCGGTCTCCCGCCCCGGGGACAGCCCGTTCCAGCAGCCGCAGCGACCGACCTCCCGGGGGATCTACGGCCCGGCGGCGGCATTCCTCGGTGCGATCCTCCTGAGCGTGCCGACCATGTGGCTGTTCGGCGCGAGCATCGTCGCCGATCCCGGCTTCGCGCCTGCGGCGTTCTGGGTCGGCATCGTCACCGGGGCGGTCGCGTTCATCGGAGGAGCCGTGATCGGCGGGCGCATCTTCGAGCGCAGCGGCGAGCGTCTGATGGAGTTCGTCGAGACGGCATGAGACCCGCCCCGGCGAGGCTCGGACGCGGCTAGAATCACGGGATGAGTACTCCGCTGGACAGCCCCGATCAGGGCGGCGTGGCAACGCTTGATCGCGAACTGGAAGAGCTCCTCCGCGAGGAGAACATCGAACCGGGCGACCACGAGCGCTTCTCGCACTACGTCAAGAAGGACAAGATCCTCGAGTCGGCGATCACGGGCAAGCCCGTCCGCGCGCTCTGCGGAAAGAAGTGGACGCCGGGTCGTGATCCGGAGAAGTTCCCGATCTGCCCCACGTGCAAGGAGATCTACGAGTCGATGGTCGGCTGACCGCCGACCGCCGTCTGCGCCTCAGTCCGCCTCGACGTAGACCGTCGGGATCGCCGGATCCGACTTGCTGAGTGCGAGCGCGCGCACCGGCAGCTCTTCGCGCACACGCAGGTGATGCGCGCGGGCGGCAGCCGTCCCCGCCGCGCCCTCGGCGGCGGTGTCGATCTCGCCGCCCTCGACGAGGGTGACCTGGAGCGGACGTCCGTCCGGGTGCTCGGCAGGCGTATCCAGCGCTTCGAAGCCGTCGGAGACGACCACCGTCTCCGCTGCGGCGACGCCGTCGTCGAGGGTGCGGAACGCCGCCTTGCGCCCACCGAACGACGCCTTGTCGGCCGAGGCTTTGGCGACCCCGATCCATGCCCCATCGGAGTCCTGCCGGGCGACGAGCTTGTAGACCATGCTCGCGGTCGGATACCCGGAGCCGGTGACGACCGAGGTGCCGACGCCGTAGGCGTCCACGGGGGAGGCGGCGAGGGCTGCGATCGCGTATTCGTCCAGGTCGCTGGTGACCGTGATGCGGGTCTCGGTGGCGCCGAGCTCGTCGAGCTGTGCCCGGACCTCCGCGGCGACGATCGGGAGGTCGCCGGAGTCGATGCGGACGCCGCCCAGTCTGGTCCCGGCCACGCGGATCGCGGTCTCAACGCCGGTGCGGATGTCGTAGGTGTCCACGAGGAGCGTGGTGTCCACGCCCATGCTCTCGACCTGTGCCCGGAAGGCGTCCTCCTCGCTGTCGTGCAGCAGCGTCCAGGAGTGGGCGGCGGTGCCCATGGTCGGGATGCCCCAGGCGCGCCCGGCCTCGAGGTTGCTCGTGGCGCCGAAGCCGGCGATGTAGGCGGCCCGCGCGGCAGCAACCGCCGAGCGCTCCGCCGCGCGGCGGGAGCCCATCTCGGCGAGCGGTCGCTCACCGGCGGCGATGCTCATGCGCGCGGCGGCCGTCGCGACGGCGGAGTCGTGGTTGAGCACGCTCAGCGCCAGGGTCTCCAGGACAACCGCGTCCGCGAACGAGCCCTCGACCGTGAGGATGGGGGACCCGGGGAAGTACAGCTCGCCCTCGCGGTAGCCACGGATGGTCCCGGTGAAGCGATAGCGCTCGAGGTAGGCGAGGGTCTCGGGGTCGACGACGCGCTCGTCGCGGAGGAAGCGCAACTCGTCGTCACCGAAGCGGAAATCGCGCAGCAGCCCGAGCAGCCGCCCGGTGCCGGCCACGACGCCGAAGCGGCGTCCGCCGGACAGCCGTCGCGAGAAGAGCTCGAAGACACTCGGACGGGAGGCGGTGCCGTCCCGGAGCGAGGCGGCGAGCATCGTGAGCTCGTAACGGTCGGTGAGCAGCGCCGTCGACGTGGTCATGCGCTCAGCTTAGTGAGGCCAGGATGCACGAGGCGCCGCGCACGCGGGTAGGCTTGGGGGTCATGAACGACGCGCCCATCGGGATCTTCGACTCCGGTGTCGGCGGGCTCACGGTGGCCAGGGCCATCCGGGCCCAGCTGCCCCGCGAATCGTTCGTCTACATCGGCGACACCGCCCACTCGCCGTACGGCCCCAAGCCCATCGCCGACGTGCGCCGCTACGCGCTCGAGGTGCTCGACACGCTCGTGGACCAGGGCGTGAAGATGCTCGTGATCGCCTGCAACACGGCCTCCGCGGCCATGCTGCGCGATGCGCGCGAGCGCTACGACGTGCCGGTCGTCGAGGTGATCGGTCCGGCCGTGCGACGCGCGGTGTCCACGACGAGGAACGGCCGGGTCGGCGTGATCGGCACGGTCGGCACCATCGGCTCCCGGGCGTACCAGGACATGCTCGAGGTGAACGAGCGCCTGCAGGTGTTCACGGCGGCCTGCCCCCGGTTCGTCGAGTTCGTCGAGGCCGGGGTGACCGGGACCCCCGAGGTGCTGGCCGTCGCCGAGGAGTACCTCGCACCACTGCGCGAGGCCGAGGTGGACACGCTCGTCCTCGGCTGCACGCACTACCCGTTCCTCCGTGGCGCCATCAGCTACGTCATGGGGGAGGGCGTGACCCTGGTCTCCAGCGACGACGAGACCGCGGGTGACGTGTACCGCCAGCTCGTGCGCGGTGATCTGCTGGCGCCGCCCGACGCCACCGCGACCTACGTCTACGAGGCCACGGGCGACTCCGCCGATGACTTCACGGCGCTCGCGAACCGGCTCATGGGCCGTGAGGTGCGCGACGTGCAGCTCGTCCAGACCGGCGTCATCACGCTTCCCGATTCCGCCCTCGACGCGCGCTGAGCCCGTCGCTCCATCCCCGACCGAGAGAAGCACATGACCGACATCGTCCGCGCCGACGGCCGTTCCACCTCGCAGCTCCGCGAGATCACCATCGAGCGCGGCTGGAGCGCGCAGGCCGAGGGCTCGGCTCTCATCAGCTTCGGCGGGACGAAGGTGCTGTGCACCGCCTCGTTCACGAACGGTGTGCCGCGCTGGCTCACCGGCAAGGGCAAGGGCTGGGTCACAGCGGAGTACGCCATGCTCCCGCGCGCGACGAACAGCCGCAACGACCGGGAGAGCGTGAAGGGGCGCATCGGCGGCCGGACGCACGAGATCTCCCGCCTCATCGGACGCGCTCTCCGCGCCGTCGTCGACACCAAGGCGCTGGGCGAGAACACCATCGTCATCGACTGCGACGTGCTCCAGGCGGACGGCGGCACCCGCACGGCGGCCATCACCGGCGCCTACGTCGCCCTGGCCGACGCGATTGAGTGGGGACGGGACAAGAAGTTCATCGGCAAGAACTCGACGCCGCTGCTCGACTCCGTCGCCGCGGTCTCGGTCGGCATCGTCGACGGAGAGCCGATGCTCGACCTCGCCTACGTCGAGGACGTCCGCGCCGAGACCGACATGAACGTCGTGGTGACCGGTCGCGGCCTGTTCGTCGAGGTGCAGGGCACGGCCGAGGGGGCGCCGTTCGACAAGCGCGAGCTCGACGCGCTCCTCGACCTCGGGGTCGCCGGCTGCGCGGAGCTGAAGGACCGGCAGCTCGCCGCTCTGGCGGGAGCCTGAGCATGCGCGTCGTCCTCGCGACCCACAACCCGCACAAGGTCGCGGAGTTCCAGCAGATCGTGCAGCAGACGCGGCCCGACCTGGAGGTCGTCGGCTACGACGGTCCCGAGCCGGTCGAGGACGGGGTGACGTTCGCCGAGAACGCGCTCCTCAAGGCGCGTGCGGCTGCCGCGCACACCCGCCTCGCGGCGCTCGCCGACGACTCCGGCATCTGCGTGGACGTGCTCGGCGGCTCGCCAGGGGTGTTCTCGGCGTACTGGGCAGGGCAGAAGAAGGACGCCACGGCGAACCTGGAGCTGCTGCTCGACCAGCTGCGTGACATCGCCGACCCGCATCGATCGGCGCACTTCACCTCGACCATCGCGCTCGTCCTCCCGGACGGTCGCGAGCACGTCGTGGAGGGGGTCTGGCCCGGACGCCTCGCCCACGAAGCCTCCGGAGCCGGGGGCTTCGGCTACGACCCGATCTTCCTCCCGGACGGTCAGCCGGCCGGCGCGGAGCGCACCGTGGGGGAGTTCACGGCGGAGGAGAAGCAGGCGCAGTCGCATCGCGCCCGCGCCTTCACGGCGCTCGTGCCGCTGCTCGCCGCGCTCTGAGCATTCCGCGGAAGAATCCCTGCTGAAGCTGAGAATCGTTACTGTTCCCGACTAGCCGGGAACGGCCTCGCTGCACCCGCCACCGGGCTAGCCTGGGGGCATGCACGATCACGCGCCCGCGCCCGGCGGTCTCCGTTCGGCGAGCAGCCGCCGCCTGCTCGCGATCTCCCTGACCCTCACGGCCACCGTGATGATCGTGCAGGTCGTCGGAGCTCTGCTCACGGGCTCGCTGGCGCTGCTCGCGGACGCCGCGCACATGTTCACGGACGCCTCGGCGCTCGTGATCGCGCTGATCGCCGCGACCGTGGCGGCGCGGCCCGCGGACGACCGGCGGACGTTCGGCTATCAGCGCGCGGAGGTCTTCGGCGCGCTCATCAACGCGGTCATCCTCATCGCCCTCGCCACGGTCGTCGCCGTGCAGGGGGTGCAGCGGCTACTGAACCCCGCCGAGGTCGAGGTCGCCGGCGGGCTCATGCTCGTCGTCGCGGTCGTCGGCCTCGTCGCGAACGCGGTGTCGATGTGGCTGCTCAGCCGTGCCCAGCGCACGAACCTGAACGTGCGCGGCGCCTACCTCGAGGTGATGGGCGACCTGCTCGGCTCGCTCATGGTCATCATCGCGGCGGGCGTGATCCTCGTGACGGGCTGGATGCCGGCCGACGCCCTCGCCTCGCTGTTCATCGCGGCGATGATCATCCCGCGGGCGTTCGTCCTGCTCAAGGAGGTGTTCTCCGTGCTCGCCGAGTCGGCGCCGAAGGGCATGGCCGTCGGCGAGATCCGCACCCACCTGCTCGGCTACGACGGCGTCGTCGGGGTCCACGACGTGCACGTGTGGCAGCTCACCCGCGGTGCTCCGGTCTTCACCGCGCACGTCAGCGTGCGGCCGGACCTGCTGGCGGACGGCCGCTCGGCGGCGCTGCTGTCGGAGATGCAGGCGTGCCTCGCGGATCACTTCGACGTCGCGCACTCCACGTTCCAGATCGAACCAGCCGAGCAGAGCGACTGCGAACCGCACCACGCCTGAGCGGCGTGCCCCTCAGGCCTCGACGGTGATCTCGTCGACGGTCTTGTCGGGACGCAGACCCCGCCAGCGGGCGTGCCGCAGGAAGCCGTCCGGCGTCCAGTTCGCGAACTCCACCTCGCCCACGACCTCGGGGCGCACCCACAGTGCGTCGGAGGCGTCGGGTCGGGGGACACCGTCGAGCGGTGCGCGCGGCACCCGCAGCGGCTCCAGGCGCGCCAGGAGATCGCGGAGGATGCGGTCCGTGAAGCCGGTGCCCACACGACCGATGTAACGGAGATCGCCATCCTCCGGGACCGCGAGGAGGAGGGAGCCGAGAGTGCCCTCCCGCTCGCCCTTCCCCGGGCGGATGCCGACGATCACCGCCTCCTGCATGCGGGTGTTCTTGAGCTTGAGCCAGGACGACGAGCGCTGGCCGGCACGATACCGTGACGCCGGGTCCTTCACGACGACGCCTTCCAGACCGAACTCCTCGCTCGCGGCCAGCGCCGCGTCCACGTCGTCGAAGACGGGAGGGACCCGGATAGGCGCGTCGACCCCCGCCACGATGTCGCCGAGCAGCGTCCGCCGCTCGCGCAGCGGCATCCCGGTGAGGTCGTGCCCGTCGAGACGGAGCAGGTCGAACAGCATGTACACGACGGGCGTGCGCACGACCTCGCGCTCGATCTCCCGCGGCCGGGTGAGATGCATGCGGTTCTGCAACAGCGAGAAGCTCGGCCGGCCGGCGCTGTCGAAGGCGACGGTCTCCCCGTCGACGATCGCCTCGTCGACCGGGAGGAACGGGGCGCCGTCGGCCGTCAGCTCGGGGTAGCGGGCGGTGATGTCGGTGCCGCGACGGGCGTGCAGCGACATCTGCCCGTCGCGCCAGGTGCCGATCGCACGGATGCCGTCCCACTTCACCTCCACCCAGGACGGGGTGCTGAGGTTCCGAGCGATCGCGGGGGTGCCGTTCTCGGCGAGCATCGGGGCGAGGGAGGGGAGGGTCGCTCCGGCGGGGGACGGTGCGGGCGCGGCGAGGGGCCGTCCGTGGCGGGCGGGGGCGGGGGCCGCCGCCCGGATCGCGGGTGCCAGGGTCGCGGCGGGCGCGTTCGCAGGCAGTGCCGGAGCGTCGGGGCGGAGCGACGAGAGGGGGTCGAATCCCGCAGCCGCGCGCGCGAGCACGTCGTCCAGTTCGAGGTGTGCGAGCCCCGGATCGTCGAGCTCCTCCCACGTGCGTGGCGCCGCGACCCCGGGGCGAGCGCGCCCGCGCAGGGAGTACGGGGAGATCGTCGTCTTCTTGCCGTTGTTCTGGCTCCAGTCGAGGAACACCTTGCCCCCGCGCACGGCCTTGGACATGACGCTCGTCGCAAGATCCGGGTGCTCGTTCTCGATGATGCGGGCCAGCTCCTTGACCACGGCTGAGACCTCGGCGCTGGTCTGCTCCCCGGGCAGGGACGCGTAGAGGTGGATGCCCTTGCTGCCGCTCGTGACGGGAAGGGGGTCGAGACCCATGCCGGTGAGGAGCGTCCTGGCGATCCGGGCGACCTCGGCGCACTGCGCGAGGTCGGCACCGGGTCCGGGATCGAGATCGAGCACGAGACGGTCCGGGCGTCCGGGCAGACCCTCCGGGGTGAACCGCCACTGCGGCACGTGCAGCTCGATCGCCGCGACCTGCGCGAGCCACACGAGCGTGGGCACGTCCTCCACCAGCGGGTACGCCTTGGGACCGTCGGAGTGCTGGATGTCCTGCCGCGGGATCCAGTCCGGAGCCCCGGGCTCGAGCTGCTTCGTGAAGAAGGAGTCTTCGGGGGCGGCGGCGGTGCCGACGCCCTCGACCCAGCGCTTGCGGGTGACTGGGCGGCCGTCGAGGAGCGGCAGGAGCAGGGGCGCGATGGCCGTGTAGTAGGCGATGACCTCACCCTTGGTCGTGCCCGTCTCCGGATAGACGACCTTGTCGAGGTTGGTCACGCGCAGTCGTCGGCCGTCGACCTGTACGACCTGCGCCTCTCCCACCATGGAGCCAGCGTAGTCAAGGGGTGGTCGTGACGGGTGGGGCTGGTGTCTACTGGTGTGATGAGGACGATCTGGAAGGGCGCCTTGACGTTCGGGCTGGTGAACGTGCCGGTCAAGGTGTACTCCGCGACCGAGGACCACGACGTGCCGCTGCATCAGGTGCACGACAAGGACGGCGGCCGCATCCGCTACCAGCGGACCTGCGAGGTGTGCGGCGAGACGGTCGCGTACTCCGACATCGACCGCGCCTACGTCGACGACGGCCAGACGGTCGTGCTCACCAAGGACGACCTCGCCGCGCTGCCGGCGGAGAAGAGCCGCGAGATCGACGTCGTGGAGTTCGTGCCCTCCGAGCAGGTCGATCCGCTCACCCTCGACAAGCCGTACTACCTGGAGCCCGACTCGAAGTCGCCCAAGGCGTACGTGCTGCTGCGCAAGACTCTGGAGCAGACCGACCGCACCGCGATCGTGCGGTTCACGCTGCGCCAGAAGACCCGGCTCGCCGCGTTGCGCGTGCGGGGCAAGGTGCTCGTGCTCCAGACGCTCCTGTGGTCGGACGAGGTCCGGGAGGCGGAGTTCCCGTCTCTCGATGAGGACGTGCGGATCTCGAAGAAGGAGCTGGAGCTGTCTTCTTCGCTCGTGGACAGCTACTCGGCCGACTTCGACCCCGAGGAGTTCGTCGACGAGTACCAGAAGGAACTGCGCACCCTCATCGACGCGAAGATCGAGGCCGGGGAGACGTTCGATGTGGCCGAGACGTTCGGCGGCGACGCCGAGAAGGCAGCGGACGGCGGCGAGGTGATCGACCTGATGGAGGCGCTGCGCGCGAGCGTGGCCCGCTCCAAGGAGAAGCGCTCGAAGAACGCGGGCTGACCCGCCACGGGGTCAGTGCTTTCCGTCGCCGTCGAGGTCGGGGGCCCGGTCGAACACGTCGGCGTCGAGGACGAGCTCCTCCGCCTCCTCATGGTCGGTCACGACGTCTTCGCCCGCGGCCGCGGCCTTCTTCGCCTTGTGGCGCTCGGTGAGGTAGTGCCACAGGGTGACGATCGCCGTCCCGCCGACGGCGATGAGCAGGATGATGTCGATGTACTCGACGACGAGGTGCCGGATCCACGGGATGTAAGCGATGAGGTAGCCGACCATCGTGAGGCCGAAGCCCCAGATCATCGCTCCGATGAAGTTGTAGAGCGAGTAGCGCCGCCAGGGCATGTGGCCCACGCCGGCGGCGACCGGGGCGAACGTGCGCACGATCGGCACGAAGCGCGCGAGGATCACGGTGAGTCCGCCGAAGCGCTCGAAGAACGCGTTGGTGCGCTCGACGTTCTTCTTGCTGAACAGGCCGGACTCCTTGCGTTCGAACACCGCGGGGCCGCCCTTGTGTCCGATGACGTAGCCGACCTCGCCGCCGATGAACGCCGAGAGGGCGATGAGCAGCGAGACGACCCAGATGTTCACGCCGAAGACGTTGCTCGTGTGGGTCAGCAGGCCCGCGATGATGAGCAGCGTGTCACCGGGCAGAAGGAAGCCGACCAGCAAACCGGTCTCGGCGAAGATGATGAAGCAGACCACGAGGAGCGCCCACGGACCCGCCGCCCCGATGATCGTCTGCGGATCGAGCCACGGGATGAGCGCGGTGGGGGCGTGCAGCATGCTTTCGAGCACTGGCGGGATTCCCGTCGGTCGTGAGGTGTCGGCGGTGGAGCGATGCGGGCGCCGAAGCACCCGTCGTGCGGAAGGTGGGACTTGAACCCACACGCCCTGGGGCACAGGAACCTAAATCCTGCGTGTCTGCCAATTCCACCACTCCCGCGCGGTGGCTTCAGTCTACTGACCCGCGCGCTGTTCGACCCTGGGGATCGTCCCGCAGTTCCGCGCCGTCACGCCGAGCGGCGACGCTCCAACCGGACGACGGCGACGAGGGCTCCCGCCGCGAGTGCACCGAGGCCGCCCATCGCCATGTCGCCGATGGTGTCCTCATAGGTGACGAAGATCTCGTCGGTGATGAACGTGCGACCCGCCCACTCGATCATCTCCCACACGGCGCTGGCCGCGAGCCCGATCACGGTGCAGAGGACGATCGGGATGCGGGGGCGGAACGTCGGCGACTCCTGCGCGGTGACGATGCCGAGGCGGGAGAGCACGAGGTAGCCGGTGGCGGCGAGGGCGCCTGTGCAGACGAAGTGCACGACGAGGTCCCACCCCGTGAGCGTGCGGTACAGGTCGAACACGTTGCTCGCCGCCGCGATGAGCACGATCAGGCCGATCGCGAGGTCGATGCCGCCGCGCATCCCGAGGACGCGGGGGAGCATGAGGGCAGGGAGGGCGAGGGCGAGGATGCCGGCGTCGGTCGCTGTCGACCAGATCGCTGCGACGAGGACGCTGAGGATGCCGATCACCCGGACGGCGTCGGCACCGTATTCTGCCACGGACTGCGGTGGGCGGAGGAAGTCCTCCTTCATGCGGGCTCCTCGGAGGCGACGGCGGCGAACGGGGCCAGATCGATCAGGGCGTGCACGGGGAGATGATCCGACGGCCAGCCCCCTCCATACTGCCGCGCGTCGATGCCGGCCCGGCGCACGGGAAGCGCGGGGGAGACGAGGATGCCGTCGATGCGGCGTCCGCGGCGGGGCGTCCGATAGCCGGCGAACGTGCTCCAGGAGGGGGTGCGTCGGGACACGGCGGACGTCCACGAATCGCGGAGGACGTCGTCGGCTTCGAGGGCGCGCCATGCTGCCGAGCCGGCGGAGGCGTTGAGGTCCCCGAGGACGACGACGGGAGCAGCAGAGGCGGCGGCGACGTCGTGCACCGCCTGCGCCTGACGGAGCCGCGCCCAGGGCGAGAACGCATCGAGGTGGGTGTTGAGCACGGTGAGCACGGCGTCCGTGCGGCGGTCGCGGAAGGACGCCTCCACCGCCACGCGCGGCGCGACGCTCAGCCAGGAGCGGGAACCGGGGCGATCGGGGGTGCGTGAGAGGGCGATCTGTCGCCAGGTGCGCAGTTCCAGCCGGTCGGCGTCGTAGAAGAGCGGACAGCCCTCGCCGCGGGGTCCCGGGAGGCGGCCATGGCCGACGCGGCGGAACGAGGGCCCGAGGGCGGCAGAGATCGCGGCGGCCTGCGCGGGAAGGGCCTCCTGCACACCGACGACGTCCGGCCGCTCGGTGCGCAGGAGCGCGGTCAGCCGGGGGCGTCGGATCTCCCAGCGGTCGGCGCGCGGCCAGGCGAGCGCGCCGAGGTCGCGGCGGATGTTGAGGGTCATGACGTGCAGCTCGGTGGCAGACGGTGTTCCGAGGAGCGGGGCGGTCATCGGCGGGCTCCGGGCGCAGGGACACCGAGTCGGTGCAGTGCGCGGCGCAGAGCGAGCCGCACCCAGCGCACGGGAGGGAAGTCCTCCGGCCAGTGCATGAGGACGGTGCGGGCGCCGATCCAGGCCCGGCGGGCGAAGGAGCGGCCGCTGCCGAACGGGCGCATGGAGATGCCCATGTCGGTGTGCAGGAGCCAGCGGATGCGGTGGCGTTCGCCGACATGGAAGGCGAGGTCGAGGTCGTCGTGGAGGTCGGCGTCGGCGCGGTGCACGTGGTCCCGGACGGCGAGCCACGTCGATCGGCGGAGGGCGAGGTTCGACCCGAACAGCGGTACGTGACCGAGAGCCGAGCCGCACACGACGACGTAGGAGAAGAGGTAGGCCGCCGCCAGGGGGCGGCGCAAGAACCGAGGGCCGTCCACGAAATGAGCCCCGCCTGTCCAGGCGCCGACCCGCGGATCCCGCATGCACGCGGCTGCCATCGTCTCGATCCACCGCGGCCCCGGGACACCGTCCGCGTCGAGTCGCAGGATCACGTCGCCCGTCGCCGCGTCGCACCCGGTCGCGCTCGCCGCGGGGATGCCCGGGGTGTCGCACCGCACGACCCGTGCACCCTGCCGGACAGCCACGGCGGCCGAATCATCGGTCGAGGCGTTGTCCACGACGATGATCTCGTCGGGAGGAAGCGTCTGCCGGGCGAGGGCGCGGAGACACAGCCGCAGTTCCGCCGCGTCGTCCTTGACCGGGATGACCACGCTCAGGGTCGGTTCGGGGGCGGCTGGTGTGGCGCGGTGCACGTCGTCTCCTTGCAGGTCTGCTCCTCAGCCTAAGGAGCGCGACGGCGGGGGACGTACCGGTTGACACCAGGGCGGGCGGCTCGATACGGGAGACCTTAGGAGGAGTTCTCTATGCAGACGGCCTGCCCCTCGACGAAGGTATCGATCGCGGTCCGGCGGAGTTCCTGTTCGCGGTCGGGGTCCGCGTCGTCACCGTTCTGGACGCCGACGCGGTAGTCGTAGAGCGCGCGCAGGTCGTCGCTCACCGCGGTCGCAGCCTCCTGCACCTCGCCGTCGACCTCCAGATCGGCGTACTCGTCCGCGAGCTTCTTCAGGCGCTCGGTCTGCTCCGGGCTCGGCGTGCCGCCGACCGTGTCCTGGGCGAAGAAGGCCTCGAGCTCCGTGTCGACGGCGGCCACGCTCTGGCACTGCAGGAGATCGGCACCACTGGTGCAGCCGGACAGGAGGAGAACGCCGAGGAGGCCGCACGAGACAGTGAACCGCTTCATGCCCCCACCATACGTCGATGGAATGAACGCCCTCCAGCGTTCCCCAGAAGCAGTCTGCTGATCCATATAACACGACCGCGCATCGTTCAAGTCGGCATTAAGGAGGACAGACAAGAGACGCAGGTTGTGGCACCTTCTTCGCAGGCGGGCTGCATAGAAAGGTACAAAGATGAACCGCACGAGGAACATCTCGATGCTCGCCACTGCCGTCTCGCTGGTCGGGATCGCGCTTCTGTCATCGCCAGCCGCAGCTGACGACTACGTTCAGCCCGTGAATGACTCCATCACCGTGGATGGCGTCGAGTATCGCGCCGACGTCATGCCGGGTTTCGACCCGAGTTCAGGCGTCCAGATCGCTGGCTCGCCCACCCAGACGCGCGCAACCGCGCGTTCGGGAAGTTTCTGCCGGACCGGCTGGGTCGTCCCCGGGACAGGGACCAAGTACACGTCTGTTCAAGGTTGTTCGGTGATTGGTTGGGACGCCAAGGCGAAGTGGACCTACGACTGGGCCGCTAACTTCAACTCCAGCGGACGGATTTGTGCCGAAGGCAAGGGGTTCGTGAAATCCGGTACTCGATACGTGCAAACATGGCGTGGATTGGGCTGCAATAGCTCAGGCTCCGGGACCGTCCCGTGGGGAAACGTCGCCGGGAACTTGCAGATGCGGGGGTACGTTACCTCCGTTCCCATCGGGTGGGCTGGCGACTTCGGGTGAACGACCGTAGGCGATTGAGCCTCGCTCCGCTGGCCATCGGGGCTGTCGTCCTGATGGCCGGCGGCTGCACCGCCGCAGAATCAGTCACGGAATCGACGCAACTGAGACTGACGGGTGACGATGTTAGGCGTCTTGCCCAAGATCTCGACTGTGCTGAGGTTCGCGTACTCGAAGACGACGTGTATCACTACGACGCCATGACGGGCTTCGAGTGCGTCGGGGGCGATGGACGCTGGGTGACGGTTCGCGCCTACCAGTCCGACGCCTCGGTGGGGCAAGTGCTTGTGGACTGAGAGGGGCAGTTCGGGGATGACCTCAATGTCATCGCGGGGGCCAACTGGTTCGCTCTCGGTCCGCCGCAGCGTCTCGCACAGATTGAGGACATTCTCGAGATCGGACCATCACACGGAACCTCGGCTCCGTCGCCCGAACCGCTCACGCGAGAGCAAGAAGGTGTGCGGGCCTGCACTGTCGGAGTCGTGAGCATCGCCCGGAATCAGGTGCTCGGGTCTCCCGATGGAGCGCTCGCAGAGTCGTACGAGAGCGTCTTTCCTGGTATCGGACGAGAAGCGGATGAGGTGGCTGTGACGCTGACGGGCATGGTGACTTCCGAAGCTGATTTCGAGTATGCGATCGAGGATCTCGGGCCGGAGATCAAGTCATTTTGCGCCGAAACCGTTGAATGATCTCGGCCTCTTCGTGGAGGCCGCGCATGGGGTGTGGATAACTCCGCGGGCCGGGAGCGGATCGTTGCGAGGATGCAGGGATGGAGCAGCCCGCGTCGATCATCGCCGACCTCGTGCGGCGTCGGCTGCGGACCGAGGGGGTGGATCCGGCGACCGACCCGGAGCGGGCGCGGGAGGTGGCCCGGGCGGAGGTGCGGCGTCACGATGATCGGGCGCTCGCGCGGGGCGGGGTGCTCGTCGAGGACGAAGAGGCGTGCGTACGGGACGTGCTGGCGACGGTGAGTGGGTTCGGTGCTCTGCAGCCGCTGCTCGACGACTCGGGCATCGAGGAGGTGTGGGTCAACGGCGACGGGGCCGTGCACACGGCGCGGGGTGGGGTGGCAGAGCGGACGGCGCTGTGGTTGGACGAGGCGACGGTGCGGGATCTGGTGGAGAGGATGCTGCAGGCGACGGGACGGCGGGTGGACATCGGACAGCCGTTCGTCGATGCCTCGCTGCCGGACGGCTCGCGGCTGCACGTCGCGATCGCCGACGTCGTGCGCGGGTCGTGGGTGGTCAACATCCGCAAGTTCCTTCCCGGGCATCGCTCGCTGGAGGCGCTCACGGCACAGGGCGCGCTGGTTCCCGAGGCCGCGCGGGCCCTCGGTGAGGCGATGCGGACGGGCGCATCCGTGATCGTGTCGGGGGCGACCCATGCGGGGAAGACGACGATGCTCGGAGCGCTGCTCGCCGCCTGCGCGGCCGAACAGCGCATCATCACGGTGGAGGAGACGTTCGAGCTCGCGGTGGACGGCCCCGATGTGGTTGCGCTGCAGGGACGTCAGCCGAGCCTGGAAGGCACGGGGGAGATCACGCTTCGACGGTTGGTGAAGGAGGCCTTGCGGATGCGGCCGGACCGCCTCGTGGTGGGCGAAGTGCGCGATGCCGAGGCCCTCGACCTCGTGCTCGCGCTGAACACGGGCGTGCCCGGCGCCTGCACGGTCCACGCCAACTCCGCCGCGGAGGCGCTCGACAAGCTGTGCCTGCTTCCCCTGCTCGCCGGACGGAACATCGACCGCGACTTCGTCGCTCCGGCGATCGCGTCGTCCGTCGATCTCGTCGTGCACTGCGCGCGCGATGCGGCGGGGCGCCGATTCGTCGAGGAGATCGTCGCGCCGACGGGTGAGGTGATCCAGGGGCGGGTGCTCAGCACGCCGGTCTTCGGTGCCGGGCGCCCGCGCGGCCGATCGACCGTGGCCGGGACGGAGGCCCTCGCATGACGATCCTCCTCGGGGCGACGCTCGCGGCCGGCGTGCTCCTGATCCTGTCACCGTGGCTGTGGCCGGCGAGGGAGCGCTCCGCGACTGCTCCGCATCGCGGTCGTCTGGCTCGTCTCGCGGGCGAGGCAGGGTTTCCGGCGGTGCAGACCCGCTCCCTCCTGATCGGCATCGCCGGTGCTGCGCTCGGCGCCGCCTCCCTCGCCTGGCTCGTCACGGGGAGCGCCGCGCTCGCGATTCTCGCTGGGCTGGCCGGAGGCACGGCGCCGATCGCCTACCTGCGTGGCCGACGGCTGCGGCTGCGGCGTCTGCGGCGCCAGCTCTGGCCCGACGTCTGCGACCTGCTGATCGCCGCGATCCGCGTCGGCCTGTCGCTCCCCGATGCGGTGGCCACCCTCGCGGAGTCGGCTCCACCGCCGCTCCGACCCGCGTTCGACGTGTTCGCCCGAGACCTCCGGAGCAGCGGACGGTTCGACGCCAGCCTCGACCGGCTGAAAGTCGTCCTCGCTGATCCTCTCGGGGACCGGATCATCGAGACCCTGCGGATGGCGCGGCAGGTCGGCGGGACCGAGCTCATCGGCGTGCTGCGGGCGCTCTCGTCGTCCGTGCGCGCCGACGCGGCGCTCCGCGGCGAGGTCGAGGCGCGGCAGTCGTGGATCCGCGGGGCGGCCGTCCTCGGAGCCGTGGCACCGTGGGTCATCCTCACCCTCCTGATCCTGCGTCCGGAGGGGGCCAAGGCCTATGGCACCCCGGAAGGGATCGCCGTGATCGTCGTCGGCGCGGTCGTGTCCGTCGTCGCGTTCCGCCTTATGATCCGGATCGGTCGGCTGCCCGAGCCGCGTCGGTGGTTCGGGTGAGCGGGCTCTCCGCGCTCGCCGTGGCCGTGCTGCTCGGCGGGGGATTCGCCGCGGGTGTCCTCTCGCTTCTGGCGGGCCTCCCGCGGTGGCGGGCGGCGTCGCTCGCGTCGCGGATCGCGCCGTACGTGCGGGACGTCGTCGACGACGAGGTGTTGCCGCGCGACGCCTTCGCCGGGCCCGGCACCCTGCCCGCCGGAGGGTTCCGCCTCGGTGCGCGCGGGGCGCGGGCGCTCGACCGTCTGCTCGGCGGGACGGACGCTCTCCGACGGCGGCTCGCGCAAGCGGGCTCCGCACTCGATCCCGTCGCCTTCCGCGGTCGTCAGCTCGCGGTGATCGTGGGCGGAATCGCTGCCGGAGCGCTCGCCGTCATCGTTCTCGTCGTGATCGGTCGGTGGTCGCCTCCGGTCGGGTCGATCCCGCTCCTCGCGGGAGCGGCGGCCGGTGTGGCGTACGACCTGCGACTGTCGGCGCGGGTGCGTGCGCGGAAGGTGCGCCTGACCGAGGAGCTGCCGACGACGCTGGAGTTCCTGGCGCTCTGTCTCTCGGCGGGCGAGGGGTTCCTCGATGCCGTGAAGCGCGTGGCCGGTGTGGGGTCGGGGGAGCTCACGGGCGAGCTGCGTCGCGTGGTACTGGAGGTCGGGACGGGGTCGCCGCTGGCGGACGCGCTGAGCGCCATGGCGGCCAGGCTGGAGCTGCCGGGGCTGACACGGGCCGTGGACCAGATCGTCGCCGCGCTCGAGCACGGAGCGCCGCTCGCCGCCGTCCTCCGCGCGCAGGCCGACGACACGCGGGAGGAGGCCAAGCGCACGCTCATCGAGCAGGCCGGACGGAAGGAGATCTTCATGCTGCTGCCGCTGGTCTTCCTGATCCTGCCGCTGTCCGTCGTGTTCGCGATCTACCCGGGCCTGTTCATCTTGCGCCTCGGCATCGGGTGAGTGGTCGGTGGGTGAGGTCGCGAGGGCTTACGTTTTGTCTATGGGAAGTCTCGAGTACAACAGCTCTCGTCCGCCGATCGATGTCGAGGACACCCTGCTGGCGCATCTGAAGATCGTTATCTCCACGAAGCTGCGGCGCCAGGAGAGCTTCATGATGACGTGGCCGTCGGGCAAGAAGAGCCCCGGTCGGCTCTCCGCGTGGATGCACCCGGCCATCCCGCTGGTTCTCGAGTTCGACGCCGACCCGGTCCCGGCGATCGACCCGGCCCGGGTCAGTCACATGATGGAGCGCTTGAACGCGCGCGGCGAGCTCCTCATCGACGAGTTCACCTCCTGACGCTACCGCGGCTTCCCGCGGCGCTCAGACGTCCCAGTCCGGTAGTCCCCCGAGGTCTTCGGCGAGGCTTCCCTCGCCGGCTACCTTGACTCGGAAGAGGAACACTCGCGACGTCGGGTGGACGAGGACACTCGCGAGGCCGTCCGACGTGGCGAACGAGACGAATGTCGGCTCGGTACGTGCGGCGGCTTCGATCCGTTCTCGGAGGGCGACGACATCGGTGCCGCGAGGCAGAGGATAGGTGAGCCCGTCGATCTCGACCCGCGCCCGCATCTCATCGTCAGGTCCGGGGCGCATGCGTGACAGGCTATCCCTCGTCGTGGTGTCCGGACCCGGGGTTGTGCGAATCGTGCGACGGGAGTACAGAACCCCGCCGCTTCGTCCTTCGCGCAGCGACGACGATGATGACGACGGCGACGAGGATCACCACGCCGACGACGATCGCGGTCAGCACCGGAATCGACGGCAGCAGGGGTTGGGTTCCACGGGGCAGGAGCCTATTGCGCTCCCGCGGCTTCCGGTAGACGACCATGAAGGCCGCCCCTGTGGATAACGTCCGCGCCGCGACGGGTCGCCGATGCACACTGGCGGCATGATCTCTCGTGCGCGCTCGATGTTCCGTGCCCTGCAAGACGACGAACGGGGAGACGTGCCCGGCTGGGTGCTCGTCACATTGATGACCGCGGGCCTCGTCGTGCTCATCTGGGCGGTCGCCGGACCCGCGCTCACCTCCCTCTTCGAGCAGGCCATCCAGCGGGTATCGGGGCTCTGACATGCGTGCGCCTGCGGGGGTGACCGACGACCGCGGATCGAACCCGGTGGAGTTCCTCCTCGTCGGCACCCTGCTCACCGCGCTCACCCTCGCGGTGCTGCAACTGGCGTTCGCGATCTACGTGCGCAACGTCGTCCATGACGCCGCCGTGGAGGGAGCGTACTACGCGGCTCTCGCCGACACCACGGCCGCGGAGGGGGAGGAGCGGGCGCGCGAGGTCATCCGTCGTGCGGTCGGCCCCTCCTATGCGGACGACATCACGGTGGCCTCGGCACGGCGGGGCGGACAGGAGACCGTCGAGGTCCGCATCCGGACGACGCTCCCGGTGTTCGGGCTCGTCGGTGTCCCTGCGGCCTTGCAGGTGGAGGCTCACGCACCGGCGGAGTCGTTCGATGCGCGATGATGCGGGGTCGAGCTCGCTGGAGTTCATCGCCGTCGGGGTGATCATGCTCGTGCCGCTGCTGTACCTCGTGATCGCCGTGGGCTCGGTGCAGGAGCAGTCGTTGGGCGTCGAGGCCGCGGCGCGGCAGGCCGCACGTGCCATCGCCTCGGCACCCGACATGTCGGAGGCTGCCGGCAGCGGGGAGCGAGTGTTGGAGGCGATCGTCGAGGAGTACGGCATCGACCCCGACGCCATCGACGTGGCGGTCTCGTGCCGCCCCCGTCCATCGCCCTGTCCGGCGGCCGGAGCGACGGTGGTCGTCACGGTCTCGACGCGGGTGCCGCTGCCGCTCGTGCCGGGCGTGCTCGGACTCGACCAGGCGACCTCTGTCCCCGTGGAGGCTGTGTCGGTGCAGAAGGTGTCGCGGCGATGGGGCGGGGGATGAGGGGGCGCGTGCCGGCCCTGAAGCAGCACGGTGAGGGCGACGACGACGGGAGCGTACTGCTGCTCGTGCTCGGCTACCTCCTCCTCGCGCTCGCGGTGCTGTTCGTGTGCATCTGCGCCACCGACCTCTACATCGCCCAGAAGCGGCTGGACGGGCTCGCGGACGCGGCGGCGCTCGCCGGAGCGGACGGCTTCACGCTGCAGGTGGAGGGGGAGGTGCCCCGGGCGACGCTCTCCGACGCGGGGGTGGCCGAGCAGGCGCTGCCGCTCGTCCTCGGAGCGGGGTTCGAGGCGACCGTCGTCGACGCGGGCACCCCGGACGGCGTGAGCGCGCGCATCACCGTCGCGGCGACCTGGCACCCGCCGCTGCTCTCGCCGTTCGTGCCGGATGGGGTGCCGCTGCAGGCGACGGCCACGAGCCGAACGGCGCTGCGCTGAGCGACCGGGCACTCAGTCGTCGGCCGGGTCTGGCGTGGGCGGGGGCGTCCGAGGGACGAACCGGGGGATCCAGCGCAGGAACCCGGCGGCGCCGACGAGTCCGATCAGACCCATGGCTCCCGCCGCGAACGACAGGGAGGCGACCGCGGTGATGCCCGAGACGAGGAGCGGAGCGACCGCGCCGCCGGCATCGGTCAGCGTGCGCCACGACCCGAGGAACGCGGCTGGGTCGTGCTTCGGGGCGACGTCCGCGCCGAGGGTGAGGAGGATGCCGCTCGACAGGCCGTTGCCGACGCCGAGGACCGCGGCGAACATGCCGAACCAGAGCACCGCGGAGTCGAGGTCGTGCGTGACCGACAGAGCGAGGAACCCGGCGCCCATCAGCACCATCGCGGGCATCGCCGCCCAGAGCCGGCCGAAGCGGTCCATCACCTGGCCGCTGGCGTAGAACAGGGCGAAGTCGATGGCTCCGGACACGCCGACGACCAGGGCGATCGTCGACGCGTCGAGGCCCAGCGAGAGCCCCCACAGCGGCAGGACGACCTGCCGTGCCGACCGCACTGCGGACAGCGAGGCCGCAGCGAGTCCGAGCCGACCGAGCACTCCGCGCTGCCGCCACATGGTCTGGAAGATCCCGGCCCGCTCGACGGTGGGGATCGACCCGGTCACGGCCTCTCCGCTGTCCTCCGCGAACCGGATCGTCGTCCGCAGCGGGGCGACCGTCTTCTCCGGATCCGGTCCGAAGAGCACGAGCACGACCATGACCACGAGGCAGGCGAGGAAGAACCAGATCGCCGCGGCCTCGGTGCCGAAGAGCTGCAGGAGGCCGGCGGAGACGAACGGGCCGATGAAGATGCCCAGACGGAAGCTGCCGCCCAGCAGGGAGAGCGAGCGGGCTCGGAACGCCAGCGGCACCCGCGTGGTCATGAACGCGTGGCGAGCGAGCCCGAACGCCGCGGCGCACAGGCCGAGGAGGAACACCGATGCTGCGAGGACCCCGAGCGACGGCGCGAACACCATGCCGACGGCGGCGAGGATGGCGATGACGCCCGCGATCACCATCGTGAAGCGCTCGCCGATGCGGCCAACGGCCCAGCCGGCCGGGAGATTGCCGCACAGCTGACCGACCACGAGCGCCGAGGCGACGAGGGCCGCGAAGGCAACGTCGGCGCCCATGGACGCGGCGATGACCGGGATGAGCGGGATGACCGCACCTTCGCCGAGGGAGAAGAGGACGGTCGGCAGGTACACCATCGGCCCGAACTGGCGGAGGACCGTGGATGCACTGCTCACGCCCTTCACGCTACTCCGGTCGGCGCGGACGACCGGACACCACCGTCCCCGCGCGCGCGGGCGGCACGTTAGGCTGAGGTGTCATGCTCGAACTAGATCTCTCCGCCGAAATCCAGGCGCTCAGGCACACCTTCGGCGACATCAGCGAGGTCGTCGATGTCAACCGTCTCCGCGAGGACATCGCGCGTCTCAGCGAGGAGGCCGGCGCGCCCGACCTCTGGGACGACACCGAGAACGCCCAGAAGGTCACCAGCGCCCTCAGCCACCGCCAGTCGGAGCTCGCCCGCATCACCGGCATCGCGCAGCGGCTCGACGACCTCGAGGTGCTCGTCGACCTCGCGAACGAGATGGGCGACGAGGAGTCGGCGATCGAGGCGCGCAAGGAGCTGCAGACGCTCACCGACCTCATCAACCAGCTCGAGGTGCAGACGCTGCTCGATGGCGAGTACGACGAGCGCAGCGCCATCGTCACCATCCGCTCCGGCGCCGGCGGCGACGACGCCACCGACTTCGCCGAGATGCTCATGCGCATGTACCTGCGCTGGGCGGAGCGGCACAAGTACCCCGTGAAGGTCATGGACACCTCGTACGCGGAGGGCGCGGGCATCAAGTCGGCGACCTTCGAGATCGACGCGCCGTACGCCTTCGGCACGATCTCGGTCGAGGCGGGCACGCACCGCCTCGCCCGCATCAGCCCGTTCGGCTCCGCGGACAAGCGCCAGACGTCGTTCGCCGCCGTCGAGGTCATCCCGCTCATGGAGGAGGCGACCGAGGTCGACATCCCCGAGAGCGACATCCGGGTCGACGTCTTCCGCTCCTCCGGCCCCGGCGGCCAGTCCGTCAACACGACCGACTCCGCCGTGCGCATCACCCACCTGCCGACCGGCATCGTCGTGTCGATGCAGAACGAGAAGTCGCAGATCCAGAACCGCGCTGCGGCCATGCGCGTGCTGCAGAACCGCCTCCTCCTGCTGCAGAAGGAGCAGGAGGCCGCCAAGAAGAAGGAGCTCGCTGGCAACATCACCGCGAGCTGGGGCGACCAGATGCGCTCCTACTTCCTCTACGGCCAGCAGCTCGTGAAAGACCTCCGCACGGGCCAGGAATCCGGCAACCCGGCCGCCGTGTTCGACGGTGATCTCGACGACTTCATCTCGGCGGGCATCCGCTGGCGCAAGCGCAAAGACGAGGACTGAGGGTTCACACCCACACGACGAAGGCCCCGGGAGCTCCCGGGGCCTTCGTCGTGTGGTGCGGGTGGATCAGCGTGCCGACGCCTCGACGGTCACCCTGGCGACCTCCTGCAGCATCTCGTCCGTGATGACGATCACGTAGGACGGGCTCTCGGCGACGTCGAACGACACCGTGCCCTCCACCGTCGAGCCGGCCTTCTGCTCGCTGGACTCCAGCGTCGCGTCGCCGAAGATGTCGTAGTCGCCCTCGGTACCGTCAGCCGTCTCGACGGAGAAGTAGAGCGGGTTGACGTACGTCGTCCCGTCGAGCGTCTCCCAGGCGACGTCGATCACCAGGTAGCCGCCGTTGTTCGCCTCGAAGTCCGAGCCGTTGCTCGGTCCGTACGTCGCCGAGCGGATCGTGACCTCGGCGGTGCCCTCGATCTGCGGCACGGCGACCGGCTCGCCGAGCGTGCCCTCGGCGACCTCCCCCGAGCCCGTGTCGCCGGTGTCATCGGTCTCCGGCGCCGGGCTCTGGCTCGTGCCCTCGTCGTAGTCGGGAAGCGGGACCGGGCGCACGTTGTTCGCGACGGACACGACGAAGAGGATGCTCACGACGATCGCGACGATCCCGCCGAGCACGGACACCCCGAGACCGGTGATCCCCGGCCACTTGGTGCCCTTCAGGAACAGCGAGATGAGGGAGACGATGAATCCGGCCGTCAGAAGGACCCAGGCGAACGGGAGCGTCAGGGGGATGAACGCGAGGATGAGGCCGAGCGCGGCGATCCCGAGGCCGACGAGGCCGAGCACCGACGTCTTCTTCGGCCCGACAGGAGCCGGCGCCTGGCCAGGGTACGGCGCCTGTCCGGGGTAGGCGTTCTGTCCGGGATATGCACCCTGACCAGCGGGGGCCTGCCCCGGGTAGCCGCCGACGCCTTGCGTGCTCGGGTACGCGCCCGGGGCCGGGTACCCGCCCTGAGCCTGGTACGCATTCGCGCCGGGAGCGGCGGGAGGATAGGCCGCGGCTCCGCCCTCGGCGCCCGCCGGCGGGACGACCGGTGCCGCACCGGGGAGGTCGTGCGCGCCGGAGGCGGGCGCCGTCCAGTCCTGTGCGGGCTCGGGGGAGATGACGAAGTCGGTCGCGGGCTCGTCCGGGGCGATCTCGCGCTCGGCCGCGACGGTGGCGGAGGGCTCGGCGGACGCAGCCGCCTCCTCCGCCAGGGGCGCACTGCCGGTCGCCTCGGCTGTGGTGTCGGGGGAGAGGTCCTCTGCGACCGCTTCGTCGGTCGTCGCAGCGGTCGTCTCTGTGGTCGCGGTCGTGTCCGGCGCGAAGTGCTCCGTCCACTGCTGGCCGTCCCACCAGCGCAGGCGCCCGGAACCGTCGTCGTACCAGCCGGCAGGTGTCGTCATGGGGGTCCCCTCCGTGTGTGCGCTCGCGCGCGGTGGACGCGAATCGACACTCCATGTATAGCAGCGGGCGACGACCTCAGTGGGCCTGCGAGCACCGCGGAGGAGCGGAGCGGCGTCCTGCGCGGCGGGGTGTCGTGCCGGGGCGGGGCCCGTAGCGCGCTTAGGCTCGAATCGCCATGATTCGGTTCGAGAACGTCACGAAACGCTACCGCGGGACGTCGAAGCCCGCCCTGTCCGGTGTCGACTTCGAGGTGCAGCGCGGGGAGTTCGTCTTCCTGGTCGGTGCCTCCGGCTCCGGCAAATCCTCCTGTCTGCGCCTCATCCTGCGCGAGGATGTGCCCACGACGGGTCGCGTCGCCGTCCTCGGTCGTGATCTGCGGGCTCTGGCGAACCGGAAGGTGCCGTACTTCCGTCGGCACATCGGCTCGGTGTTCCAGGACTTCCGGCTGCTGCCGTCCAAGACGGTCTACCAGAACGTCGCCTTCACGCTGCAGGTCACCGGGTCGTCCCGCGGCTTCATCCAGCAGGCCGTTCCCGAGGCGCTCGCGCTCGTCGGGCTCGACGGCAAGGAGAAGCGCATGCCGCACGAGCTCTCCGGCGGCGAGCAGCAGCGTGTCGCGATCGCCCGCGCGCTCGTCAACCGTCCGCAGGTGCTTCTCGCGGACGAGCCCACCGGAAACCTCGACCCGGCGACGTCGGTCGACATCATGCAGTTGCTCGCGCGGATCAACGCGGGAGGCACGACGGTGCTCATGGCCACCCACGAGGCGGGCTTCGTCGACCAGATGCGCCGCCGCGTGATCGAGCTCCGCGACGGCGAGATGGTCCGCGACGAGGTGCACGGCGGATACGGGGACACCTCGAACATCCCGCGCCTGGTACCGGAGGAGGTCCGCGGAGCCGCTGCGGCCGCCGCCCTCACAGCTGTGCAGGAGGTGCAGCGCCAGACCGCCGACCTCTCCGTGGTCCGCGCCGCGCTGGCCGAGGAGCTGGATGCCCAGCGTCGGGCCGCCGCAGCATCTCCCGCGGTCACCAGGCCCGCTGCTGACGCGACCCCGCAGGTGGTCGAGCCCCCGGAGCCTGCGCGGGAGCCTGGCGTGGTCGAACCGCCGGACGTCGTGCAGCCGCAGCCTGCCGCCGAGCGCCCCGCGCCCGCGGGTCCGCGGACGCACCCGATCGTGATCCCGGAGGTGGACGTCGCCGAGCTCGGCGTCGCGGACCGCCTCGGACTGTCCGACCAGGACGACGAGGAAGTGGGCCCGACCTCATGAGAATCGGCCTGATCCTGACCGAGGCCCTCGTCGGCCTGCGGCGCAACATCTCGATGGTGATCTCCGTCGTGCTCGTCACCTTCGTGTCGCTGACGTTCGTGGGCGCCGCGATCCTCATGCAGTCCCAGATCGGCGTCATGCGCGGCTATTGGGCCGAGCGCGCCCAGGTGGCGGTGTACATGTGCTCCGCGGTGTCGGAGTCGGACACCTGCGTGGACGGCGCGGCGAGCGAGGAGCAGGTCGCCGCGGTGCGCGCCCAGCTCGAGGGCGACGCGCTGTCGCCCCTCATCAGCTCCATGACCTTCGACACGAAGGAGGAGACCTACGCCAAGCTCGTCGAGCAGGTGGGGGAGGAGCAGGCCAGCGTGCTCTCGCCCGACCAGGCGTTCGAGGTCTTCTTCGTCACGATGAAGGACCCGGGCCAGTCGCAGGTGCTCGCCGAGGCGTTCAGCGGGCAGGCCGGAGTGGAACAGGTGCAGGACCAGCTCCAATACCTCGAACCGCTTTTCTCCGCCCTGACGGTGGCGACGTACATCGCCGTCGGCATCGCGGTCCTCATGCTCATCGCCGCGACGCTGCTGATCGCCACGACCATCCGCCTGTCCGCCTATGCGCGACGCAAGGAGATCGGGATCATGCGGCTCGTCGGCGCCTCGAACCGCTTCATCCAGACGCCGTTCGTGCTGGAGGGCGTGTTCGCCGCGCTCCTGGGCTCGGCCCTCGCGAGCGGGGCGGTCGTCGCCGGCATGCACTTCGGCGTGAACGGCTACCTGCGCGGGCGCGTGCCCTTCATCACGACGTGGGTGACCATGCAGGACGCGATCCTCGTGGTCCCGGTCCTCGTCGGGATCGGTGTCGTGCTCGCCGCGCTCTCGGCCGGCTTCGCGATCCGACGGTGGCTGCGCACCTGATACCCTGAAAGGCTGCTCGGCCGATCCGCTGCCGAGCCGTCCACGGCACCACAGCACAGGAGATCATCATGCCCAGGGAACGCGGGGAGAAGGTCATCGCGACCAATCGTCGCGCGCGTCACGACTACAACATCGAGAAGTCGTACGAGGCGGGCATGGTGCTCACGGGCACCGAGGTGAAGTCGCTCCGTCAGGGACGCGCGAACCTCAGCGACGGGTACGCGTTCGTGAAGGGCAACGAGGTCTTCCTCGACGCCGTGCACATCCCGGAGTACTCGCAGGGGCACTGGACGAACCACTCGGCCAAGCGCATCCGCAAGCTCCTGCTCCACCGGGAGGAGATCGCGAAGCTCGCTCACGCCGTCTCCGCAGGCGGATACACGCTCATCCCGCTCAAGCTGTACTTCTCCGACGGCCGCGCCAAGGTCGAGATCGCCCTCGCGAAGGGCAAGCGCGAGTACGACAAGCGCCAGACCCTCCGCGAACGCCAGGACACCCGCGAGGCCGAGCGCGCGATGCGGCTGCGCAACCGGGTGGGGGAGTAGCCTCGCCGGCTCAGGGGCTCGGCGTGAAGCCGAACACCCGGCCGAGGAATGCGAGCTCGCGTTCCAGCGCGTCGACGATGGTCTCCGCGCTGCGGAATCCATGCCCCTCGCCCGGGTACAGCACGTACTCGTGGTCGATGCCGTTCGCCGCCAGCGCGTCGCGGATGGCCTCGGACTGGGACGGCGGCACGACACGGTCTTCCCCGCCCTGCAGCAGCAGCACCGGCACGTCGATGCGGTCGGCGTGCGTCAGGGGTGAGCGCTCGATGTACACGTGTTCGGCAGCGGGGAGCGGACCGACGAGCCCGTCGAGGTACGACGCCTCGAAGTCGTGGGTCTCGGCGGCGAGCATCCGCAGATCCGCGACGCCGTAGCGGCTGATGCCGGCGGCGAACGTCCCGCCGCGCACGAGCGCCGAGAGCACCGTCCAGCCGCCGGCCGAGCCGCCGCGGATGGCGATGCGCGCGGGGTCGGCGAGCCCGGCGTCGGCGAGCCCGCGGGCGGCCGCGATCACGTCGTCCACGTCGACGACGCCCCACTGCCCCTGCAGGCGGTCGCGGTACGCCCGACCGTAACCGGTGGACCCGCCGTAGTTCACGTCGAGGACCCCGATTCCCCGGCTCGTGAAGAACGCGATCGAGGCGGAGGCCGCTCCCGTGACGTGGGCGGTCGGCCCGCCGTGCACGAGCACGATGTAGGGCGGGAGCTCGCCGTCGGCGCCGCGGGGTTCTCCGGGCGCGGCGGGCGGATAGGCGAACGCGTGCACGGGGCCGTGCGCCCCCTCCACGACGAGCTGCTGGGCCGCCGGCATCCAGTCCTCGTCGACCGGAGCGCCGCCGGTGACGGTCTCGACGTCCCCGCTGTCCACGTCGACGCACCAGACGCCGGAGGTCACGCGCGAGCCGTCTCCGCTGAGCAGGACGCGGGAGCCGGAGACGTCGTCCACGCTGAGATGCCCGTCGCCCGGGACCGTGATCACGCGCGTCCCGCCGTCCGGGGACACGAGCTGCACCTCGTCGCGTCCGTCGGTGCGGACGGCCACGAGGCGGCCGTCCGCCAGCAGCTGGAACCAGCGGTTGCCGAGCACCCACAGGCCGTAGCCGGTGTCCGCGTCGGACGAGGTCAGCGGGCGGGAGGCGCCGGGCTGGGGTCCGTCGAACGCGAGGTGCTGGAGCTGCCAGCGTCCCGAGGCGTCGTCGGCGAACACGAGTGCGTCGTCGCCGGTCCATTCCGGCTGCAGGGCGGCGGAGGTGGGGACCCGGGTGATCGTCCCCCCGGCCGCCGATCCGATCGCGAGTGTGGCGCTCTCCCAGGGCATGCTGTCCGCCTGCCATTCGACCCACGCGACGCGGCTGCCGTCGGGCGAGAGCGCGGGGTGGGCGAAGAACCCGGGACCGTCGACGACCACCCGGATCGCGGAGGCGTCCTCGGCGGCTGAGCCGTCAACGGGGATCTCCACGATCGCCCGCCGGTGCGGGTCGGTCGAGAGGTCTTCGCGGACGGCCAGCAGCCGGCCGCTCTGCACGCGCAGCCCGCCGTACGACGGGCCGGCGGCGGTGAGGGGGCGCGGTTCCGCGCCGCGGTCCATGCGGTGCACACGCTGGTCGGCTCCGGAGACGAAGTACAGGGTGTCGCCGTCGACGGTCCAGGCACCGCCCCCGTACTCGTGCACGCGGGAGCGGGCGTTCCAGGGGGCCGGGAGGATCTCCGCTCCCGTCGAGCTGCGTACCGTCACCCTTCCGCCTTCGGCGGGCACGGACTCGGCCCACCACACCTCGTCACCGACGAAGCGGGCGCCGTCGATGCGCGGAGCCGCTCCCGCGACGGCGGCGGCGGTGAAGGGGGAGGACCAGGAACCGAACGGTGAGGACATGCCTCGAGCCTATGGGCGGTGACACACGACGTCACACTCGTGCGGCGGGACGAGGCCGTGTTCTAGGTTTCTGGAAACGCCCGGTTCATCCCGGGCGTGGAGCGACAGCCGAGCCCGGCACCCGCCCGCGAACGACGTGCTCTTCGTCGTGCGCGGACCCCGGCCCCTGTCCCCTGGAGAGAAGATGTCTTCCACGTTCGACACCGTTCGCGCCTCCCGCGTGCCGTTCTCGTTCGAGCTCTACCCGCCGCGCTCGGAGTCGAGCCAGGAGGCCCTGCACGAGACGGTCCGTCGTCTCGCCGCGGCCGGCCCGGAGTTCCTCTCGGTGACCTACGGCGCGGGCGGGTCGACCGGTGGCCGCTCGCTCGATGTGCTGCGCTTCATCCGGGAGCACACCGACGTCGAACCCCTCGCCCATCTCACCTGCGTCGGCAACACCTACGCCGGCGCCACGGCGCTCATCCGGGAGTTCCTCGACGCCGGGATCCTCCGCTTCCTCGCTCTGCGCGGAGACCCGCCCGCGGGGCAGAGCGAGCCCTTCCTCGGCGACCTGGAGAGCGCCGCGCAGCTCGTGCAGCTCATCGATCGCGTGCAGGCCGAGCGCGCGCCGTACCAGGAGTCGCCGGTCCCCGGACTTCCCGGGGCGGCCCTGGTGGCGCCCCGGCAAAAGGTCGACATCGCGGTCGCCGCCTTCCCGAAGGGGCATCCCCGGGCCACGCACCGCACGCAGGATGTGGAGGCTCTGCTCGCCAAGCAGGCCGCGGGGGCGACCTTCGCCATCACCCAGCTCTTCTTCCACCCTGACGACTACCTCGCCTTCGTGGAGCGCGCCCGCACCGGCGGCGTCACCATCCCGATCCTCCCCGGCATCATGCCGATCACGTCGCCGACCCGGCTGGCCCGGGTCCTGGAGCTGACAGGGGAGGACCTGCCCAGCGAGCTCGCGATCGCCCTCGACGTCGAGCCGACCGCCGAAGGGCGCCGGGAGATCGGGATCTCGTGGGCGGCACGCCTCGCCGCCGACGTCGTCGCCGGCGGCGCCCCCGGCGTCCACCTCTACGCGTTCAACCAGCACGAGACCGTCCTGACCGTCCTCGCCGAAGCCGGCATCGTCCCGGCGCTCCGGCACTAGTCCCCGCCGAAAGGAAACACCATGACCGCATTCCCCGAGGGCACCATCCTCGGCTACCCCCGCATCGGCCGTCGCCGCGAGCTCAAGAAGGCCGTCGAGGCGTTCTGGGCGGGCCGCATCGACGAGCAGGAGCTGGAGCAGACGGCCGCGGAGCTGCGCGCGGCGACCCGCGAGCGCCTGGCGGGGCTCGGCCTCGGCCGCACGGACTCGTCTATCCCGGAGTCCTTCTCCTACTACGACCAGGTCCTCGACGCCGCCGTCACGGTCGGCGCGATCCCCGCCCGCTTCGACGACCTCCGCGAGGCGGACGGCACGATCGGCCTGCCCGCGCTGTTCACCGTCGCCCGGGGCGAGGGCGAGCGTGCGCCGCTGGAGATGACGAAGTGGTTCGACTCGAACTACCACTACCTCGTGCCGGAGATCGGTCCGGAGACGGTGTTCTCCCTCGCCAGCGACCGCCTGGTGCGCGAGGTCGCGGAGGCCGCCGCCGCCGGCTTCGTCACGCGTCCCGTGGTCGTCGGACCGGTCACCCTGCTGGCGCTCGCCAAGGCGTCGGACGACGCGCCGGAGGGGTTCGAGCCGCTATCGCGGCTGGAGGACGTGCTGCCCGTCTACGTCGACCTGCTCGCCCGCCTGCGCGCCGCGGGCGCCGAGTGGGTGCAGCTCGACGAGCCCGCCCTCGTGAGCGAGTCCCTGCCGGCCACGACCGCGCAGCTCGCCTCCGCCGCGGAGCGCGCGCTCGCGGTGCTGGGCACCGCCGAGGAGCGTCCCTCGATCCTCGTCGCGGCCCCGTACGCGAGCCTCGGCGAGACGTTCGCGACCGTCGCTGCGGCCCCCGTCGAGGCCATCGCCGTCGATCTCGTGCGCGGCACCGTGCCCGACGCGGTGCCTGGCCTCGAGGGCAAGACCCTCGTCGGCGGTGTCATCGACGGGCACAACATCTGGCGCGGCGACCTCTCCGCGGCGTTCGACGCGCTGGAGGCGCTCCGCGCGCTCGGCGCCCCGGTGTCGGCATCGACCTCGACCTCGCTGCTGCACGTGCCGCACGACGTGGACGACGAGACGGCGCTGGACGCGCGCCTCGTCTCCTGGCTCGCGTTCGCGGATCAGAAGGTGCAGCAGGTCGTGACCCTCGCCCGCGGCCTGTCCGCAGGGCGCACGGCGATCGCGGCCGAGCTGGACGCGGCGACCGCCGCGCTGCAGGACCGCCTGACCGCTCCCGGCGTGCGCGACGGCGAGGTGCGTGCCCGCGCGCTGAGCGACGCCGACTTCGCCCGTGCCCCGTACCAGGACCGGGAGGAGGCGCAGAACGCCCTCGGCCTGCCGGCGCTGCCCCTGACGACGATCGGCTCGTTCCCGCAGACCGGCGACATCCGTCGCGCGCGCGCCCAGTTCCTCCGTGGCGAGATCCCCGAGGACGACTACGAGGAGTTCCTGCGCCGTGAGGTCGCCGCGGTCGTCTCCCTGCAGGAGGACCTCGGTCTCGACGTCCTCGTGCACGGTGAGCCGGAGCGCAACGACATGGTGCAGTACTTCGCGGAGAACCTCGACGGCTTCGCGGTCACGCAGCACGGCTGGGTGCAGTCGTACGGCTCGCGGGCCACGCGTCCGTCGATCCTCTGGGGCGACGTCTCGCGTCCCGCGCCCATCACGGTCGCCTGGTCGGCGTACGCCCAGTCGCTCACGGCGAAGCACATGAAGGGGATGCTCACGGGCCCCGTCACGATCCTCGCGTGGTCCTTCGTCCGCGACGACCAGCCGCTGGGCGAGACCGCGAACCAGGTGGCGCTGGCGCTGCGCGATGAGATCGCCGACCTGGAGGCCGCGGGCATCCAGGTGATCCAGGTCGACGAGCCGGCGCTCCGGGAGCTGCTCCCGCTGAAGCAGGCCGACCAGCCGGCGTACCTCGACTGGTCGGTCGCCTCGTTCCGACTGGCCACGGGCGGCGCTGCGGCGGCCACGCAGGTGCACACCCACCTCTGTTACTCGGAGTTCGGCGTCGTGATCGAAGCGATCCGTGCGCTCGACGCGGACGTGACCTCCATCGAGGCGGCCCGGAGCCGCATGGAGGTCGTCGCGGACATCGCCGAGGTGGGCTTCGATCACGGCATCGGCCCCGGCGTGTACGACATCCACTCCCCGCGCGTGCCCACCGTGGAGGAGGTCGAGTCCCTGCTCCGGCGTGCGGTCGACGAGATCCCGCTCCGGCAGCTCTGGGTGAACCCGGACTGCGGTCTGAAGACCCGCGGCTACGCCGAGACCACGGCGTCGCTGCGGAACATCGTCGAGGCGACCCGACGGGTGCGCGAGGACGTGGTGGTCACCGCCTGACGCGGTCGTCCCCGGACACACGAAGGCCCTCCCGGCGCACCGGGAGGGCCTTCGTCATCGTCTCCCCGACGATACGGCGTCTCAGACGGCGCGCATGACCGCGACGACCTTGCCGAGCACGACCGCCTCGTCGCCCAGGATCGGCTCGAACGCGGAGTTGCGGGGCAGCAGCCACGTGTGGCCGTCGCGACGGCGGAGCACCTTGACGGTCGCTTCGCCGTCGAGCATGGCGGCCACGATCTCGCCGTTCTCCGCCGTGTTCTGCGAGCGCACCACGACCCAGTCGCCGTCGCAGATGGCGGCGTCGATCATCGACTCCCCGGAGACCTTGAGCATGAAGAGGTCGCCCTTGCCGACGAGCTGACGGGGGAGCGGGAAGATCTCCTCGACCTGCTGATCGGCGGTGATCGGCACACCGGCGGCGATCCGCCCGACCAGGGGGACCAGGGCGGCATCGCCGACGGGGGTCGTCACATCGGCCGGGTTCTCCGTGCCCGTGCCGGGGAGGTCGATGAGGACCTCCATCGCGCGGGTCTTGCCCGGGTCGCGCCGCAGGTAGCCGCTGAGTTCGAGCTGACCGAGCTGGTGGGTGACGCTGGACAGCGACTTGAGCCCGACGGCGTCGCCGATCTCCCGCATGCTCGGCGGATAGCCGTTCTGTGCGATCGAGGCCTGGATGACCTCGAGGATCGCCATCTGCTTCGGGCTGAGGTTCTTGCGACGACGGGTGCGCGGCGCCTCGGACTCGAGGGCTGAGGTGTCGCTCATGGTGCTCCTTCACTGCGTGATCCGACGTGCCGCTTCGAATGTCGGTGGCCCGTGGTGGGGTGTCCTTATCGAAACCGTATCCGAGAAACGCGCCGATCTGGAAGATCTGTTCGAGCGTGTCGGGCGCATCGCGGGGCATGGTTTCGAAGACAGCTTGACAGATGTTCGAACTCGAAGATATCTTCGGAACGTAGCTTCGCATCCACGACTCCCGGCCGAGTCGCGGATGCGAAAGCTACGCCAACCTCCCCGGGCTCCGGCGCCGGGACAGTAAGGAGCAGACATGAGCAGCATGAGCCTCAGCACCGCGACCGCCCTTCCGGCATCGGCCCGTCCGGCCACCCGGCTGCGGATCACGGCCCGCGGCCGCCGCACCCTGCTCGCGCTCGCCTCCGTGCCGCTCGCTGCGGGCATCGCCTTCGCCGCCCTCGGCGGGGGCAGCGCGATCGCCTCCGGTGTAGACGCACCGGCCGTCTCCGTCGAGACCGTCACGGTCATGCCCGGTGACACGCTCTGGTCGATCGCGAGCAGCATCGCTCCCGACGCCGACCCGCGGGATGTCATCGGCGAGATCAGCCGGATGAACCTCCTGCGCGGCGGTGAGCTCCAGGTCGGCCAGGAGCTCGCGCTCCCGGCACGGTACACCGACTGACGCGGAGTCCGAGGTCCTGCCTCCGGTCCGTCACGATCTGATCGTCACGATGACCTCGGCTCTCCGTGCTCCTCTTAAGATGGGAAGGGTGACCTTCTCCCTCAACGATCTCCCGCTCCGCGACGATCTGCGCGGACTCACCCCGTACGGAGCGCCGCAGGCCCCGCTGCCGGTGGCGCTGAACGTCAACGAGAACACGCATCCGGTTCCCGACGAGGTCGCGAGCGACATCCTCGATGACATCGCGGTGGCGATCCGAGACGTGAACCGGTACCCGGACCGTGAGTTCACCACGCTGCGGGAGGCGTTCGCCGACTATCTGGGTCACGGCCTCACGTCGGAGCAGATCTGGGCGGGCAACGGATCCAACGAGGTGCTGCAGCACATCTTCCAGGCGTTCGGCGGACCGGGGCGCACGGCCTTCGGCTTCGGCCCCACGTACTCGATGTACCCGCTCATCGCGAAGGGGACCGGCGCGTCCTGGATCGCCGGCACCCGTCAGCCCGACTACACGGTCACCCCGGAGGAGGCGGCGGAGCAGGTGCGCGCGGCCGACCCCGACATCGTGATCCTCTGCTCGCCGAACAACCCGACCGGCACCCCGCTGGGGCTCGACGTGGTGGAGGCCGTCTACGAGGCGGCCCGCGGCGTCGTGATCGTCGACGAGGCGTACCAGGAGTTCGCGCCGCGGGATGCGGCGTCGGCCCTCACCCTCCTGGAAGGACGGCCGCGGCTCGCCGTCTCCCGCACCATGAGCAAGGCGTTCGCCTTCGCCGGCGCCCGCGTCGGCTACCTCGCGGCCGATCCGGCGTTCATCGACGCGCTGCGGCTCGTCCGGCTGCCGTACCACCTCAGCGCTCTCACGCAGGCTGCGGCGGTGGCCGCGCTCCGCAACGCCGACGTCATGCTCGGCATGGTGCAGGAGATCGTGGAGCAGCGGGACCGCATCACGGCGACGCTCGAAGCCCTCGGGTACACCCCGCACCTCTCGTGGTCCAACTTCGTGCTGTTCGGCGGCGTCGCGGATCCGCAGGCGACGTGGCAGCAGCTGTACGACCGCGGCGTGCTCGTCCGCGACGTCGGCATCCCCGGCCACCTGCGCGTCAGCGCCGGCACGGAGGCGGAGACCACGGCGTTCCTGGACGCCTTGGCCTCGATAGGATCGGCATCATGACCATCCCCGCGCCCACCGCACGCACCGCGAGCCGCGTGCGCAGCACGTCGGAATCCACCGTCGAGGTCGAGCTGAACCTCGACGGCACCGGCGCGAGCACCATCGACACCTCGGTGCCCTTCTTCGATCACATGCTCACGGCGTTCGCGAAGCACTCGCTGACCGACCTCAGGGTACGGGCGTCCGGGGACACGCACATCGACGCACACCACACGGTCGAGGACGTCTCGATCGTGCTCGGCCAGGCGATCCTCGCGGCCCTCGGTGACAAGTCCGGCATCTCCCGCTACGGCGACGCCCTCGTCCCCCTGGACGAGGCGCTCGCGCAGGCGGTCGTCGACATCTCGGGTCGCCCGTACCTCGTGCACGACGGGGAGCCCGCGGGCTTCGAGCACCACCTGATCGGCGGGCACTTCACCGGGTCGCTCGTGCGGCACGTCTTCGAAGCCATCACCTTCAACGCCGCGCTGACCGTGCACGTCCGGGTGCTGAGCGGGCGCGACCCGCACCACATCGCCGAGGCCGAGTTCAAGGCGTTCGCGCGGGCGTTCCGTCAGGCGAAGGCGCTGGATCCCCTCGTCGACGGCATCCCGTCCACCAAGGGAGCCTTGTGAGCGCCGCGCCCCGAGTCGCCGTCTTCGACTACGAGTCCGGTAACGTCCACTCCGCGGTCAAGGCCCTCGTCGCCGCGGGAGCCGACGCTGTCCTCACGCGCGACCGCACCGAGGCGCTCGAGGCCGACGGGTTCGTCGTGCCCGGTGTCGGCGCCTTCCAGGCGGTGCGGGACGCCCTGCACGCCCACGGCGGCGACGAGATCATCGGCCGTCGCCTCGCGGGTGGCCGACCGGTGCTCGGCATCTGCGTCGGCATGCAGGTGCTCTTCGAGCACGGCGTCGAGCGGGGGCACGACACCGCGGGCCTCGGCGAGTGGCCGGGCGCCGTGACGGAGCTCAACGCGCCTGTCCTGCCGCACATGGGCTGGAACACCGTCGAGCCGGGGGAGGACACCGTCCTGTTCCGCGGGATCGAGCAGGAGCGCTTCTACTTCGTGCACTCCTACGCGGCGCAGTCCTGGGAGCTCGACGTGATCCCGCCGTTCCCGCAGCCCGTGCTCACATGGGCGGACTACGGCGGCCCGTTCCTCGCGGCCGTGGAGAACGGCCCCCTCTCGGCGACGCAGTTCCACCCGGAGAAGTCCGGAGACGCCGGCATCCAGTTGCTCAGGAACTGGGTGGAGAGCCTCTGACGCCGAGCCGCGTCCGCGCCCGGCGTCACGCGGTTTGTCCCGCGCCCCGCGGCGGACTACCCTCGTCTCTCGTGCCCTCTCGGGCCGCGAACTCACCCGAACCAAGGACCTCATGAACGACTTCGCGCAGTCCCCCTCGCTCACGCTCCTTCCCGCGGTCGACGTCGCCGGCGGCAAGGCGGTCCGTCTCACGCAGGGGGAGGCCGGGACCGAGACGAGCTACGGCGACCCGCTCGACGCGGCAGGGGAGTGGGTCTCGCAGGGCGCCTCCTGGATTCACCTCGTCGACCTCGACGCGGCGTTCGGACGCGGCAGCAACGCGCCGATCCTGCGCAAGGTCATCAAGCAGTTCAAGAACGTCAACGTCGAGCTCTCCGGCGGCATCCGGGACGACGCGAGCCTGGAGGCCGCTCTGGAGAGCGGCGCCGCCCGCATCAACCTCGGCACCGCCGCTCTGGAGAACCCCGAGTGGGCGGCCGACGTGATCAGCCGCTTCGGTGAGGCGATCGCCGTCGGCCTCGACGTCCGCGGCACGACCCTCGCGGCGCGCGGCTGGACGAAGGAGGGCGGCGACCTCTGGGAGGTGCTCGAGCGCCTCGAGGACGCCGGCTGCAGCCGCTACGTCGTCACCGACGTGACCAAGGACGGCACGCTGCGCGGCCCGAACCTGGAACTCCTGCGCGAGGTGACCTCGCGCACGCCGAAGCCGGTCGTCGCGTCCGGCGGCATCTCGAACCTCGACGACATCGCCGCGCTGCGCGACCTCGTGCCCCTGGGCGTCGAGGGCGCCATCGTCGGGAAGGCTCTGTACGCGGGTGCCTTCACGCTCGCGGAGGCCCTGGATGTCGCCGGAGACTGATCCGCACGCCTGCGGTCCGGAGTCGCACAACCGGGCCGATTCCGCCGGGGTCCCCTGGGAGGGGCGCAGCTTCGAGTCGAACCCGCATGCAGCGGACGACGGCTCGGCGGACCCGGCTCTGCTCGCCGCGGTGCACCGATTCCGCGCGGGGGAGGGGAGCCAGTCCGAGGTCGTCGACGCGTTCCGCTCCGCCCGGGTGCTCGTGCCCCTGATCGCCGAGAAGGGCGAGGAAGGGGTGGCGCCCAGCGGTCTCGCGGTGGACAAGACGCAGGAGCTCTCGATCGTCACCGTGGCCGCACCGGACGGGCGCCGCGTCCAGCCGGTGTTCTCGTCGGTCGAGACGATGCAGCATTGGGACCCGTCGGCGCGTCCCATCCCGGTCGAGGCCGTCCGTGCCGCCCTGGCCGCGTCGTCGGAGGACACCGACCTCATCGTGCTCGACCCGACCTCGGACACGGAGTTCGTGATCCGCCGCCCCGCCGTCTGGGCCGTGGCGCAGGGCCACGCGTGGGAGCCGAGCTTCCTCTCTCCCGAGGTCGTCACCGCCCTCCGGGAGAGCATCGCGCATGAACTCGCCGTGATCGACGTCGCGGTCGCGCCGGGAGACCCGGACGCCCGGCTCCGCGGACCGGAGCTCATCGTCGTGCTGGAGCTCGTCGACGGTCTGGAGCGCGAGGTGCTGGATGCCGTGCTCGCCCGGCTCGCCCAGCGCTGGGCGGCGGACGACCGCATCGCCGTCCTCGCCGACTCGCTGACGGTCAAGCTCCGCCGCAGCAGCTGAGGCGGAGCGTCGGCCGGATCAGGTGACGGGACCGGTCCACTTCTCGCCCGGGCCCTTGCCGATCGGGTCGGGGATGGTCGAGGCCTCGCGGAAGGCGAGCTGCAGCGAACGGAGGCCGTCGCGCAGCGAGCGTGCGTGCATGTCGCTGATCTCCGGGGCGCCGGCGGTGATGAGCCCCGCCAGGGCGTTGATGAGCTTCCGCGCCTCATCGAGGTCGAGCTGGGCCGCGGCCTCGGGGTCGTCTGCCAGGCCGAGCTTCACGGCCGCGGCGCTCATGAGGTGCACGGCGGCGGTCGTGATCACCTCGACGGCGGGGACGTCCGCGATGTCACGGACGGCCGAGGAGGCTGCCTCCTCCTGCCGAGCCCATCGCTCTTCGCGCTCGCGGGCCGCCTCGTCCGATGCCTGGTTCGTCACTTCGCCTTGCTTTCTGTTAGACTTTGGCGGGCTCCGGAGCGTCATGCTCCGGAACGAAAGAGGATTCACTTCCCACCCGCGCTTGCCGTTCCAGGCTACCGGGTCTTGCGCTCCGCCGGCTCCGCTCGTCATGAGAGGGCCGGTAGACAGGGCGCGAAGCCGGCATCTGAACGCCGGCGGGTGGGGGACGACTCCGATTTCGCCCGGGATGCAGACCGCATCACGGTGGCCGAATCACATCGTCTAAGGAGCTCCGCATCAGCGATCCCCGTACCAATGAGCGCATCCGCGTCCCCGAGGTCCGCCTCGTCGGCCCCGCGGGTGAGCAGATCGGCGTTGTCCGCATCGAGGCAGCGCTGCGTCTCGCCCAGGAAGCCGATCTCGACCTCGTCGAGGTCGCCCCGAACTCGAAGCCGCCCGTCGTCAAGATCATGGACTACGGCAAGTTCAAGTACGAGGCCGCGCAGAAGGAAAAGGAAGCGCGTCGCAACCAGGCGAACACGATCCTCAAGGAAGTCCGCTTCCGTCTGAAGATCGAGGCGCACGACTACACGACGAAGCTCAAGCGCGCCGAGGGCTTCCTCAAGGCCGGCGACAAGGTCAAGGCCATGATCCTCTTCCGCGGTCGCGAGCAGTCGCGCCCGGAGCAGGGTGTCCGTCTGCTGCGCAAGTTCGCCGAGGACGTCGCCGAGTTCGGCACGGTCGAGTCCAACCCGACCATCGACGGCCGCAACATGGTGATGGTCGTCGCGCCGCACAAGAGCAAGTCCGAGGCGAAGCAGGAGCAGAACGCCGTGCGCGCCGCGAACAAGCAGGCCGCGCGCGAGGCGAAGAACGACGCGGACACCTCCGCGGACGCCAAGGCGGAGTAGGTCCGCCCCCAGAACTCCCGCACCGCGGGTTGACACCGTCGCCTGAGAAGGCGCCATACGAAGGAAGAGAAGATGCCGAAGCAGAAGACCCACTCGGGTGCTAAGAAGCGCTTCAAGATCACCGGCAGCGGCAAGCTGAAGAAGCAGCAGGCCGGGATGCGCCACAACCTCGAGCACAAGTCGAGCCGTCGCACCCGTCGTCTGAACCAGGACCAGGTGCTCGCGAAGGCGGACTTCAAGGTCGCGAAGAAGCTTCTCGGTCGCTGACGCGCCCGATCGCAGGATAGGAACACAGGAAAATGGCAAGAGTCAAGCGGGCGGTCAACGCCCACAAGAAGCGTCGGGTCATCCTCGAGCGCGCCTCCGGCTACCGCGGTCAGCGTTCGCGCCTCTACCGGAAGGCCAAGGAGCAGGTCATCCACTCCCTGGTCTACTCGTACCGGGACCGTCGCAAGCGCAAGGGCGACTTCCGTCGTCTGTGGATCCAGCGCATCAACGCTGCGGCCCGCCAGAACGGCATGACCTACAACCGCTTCATCCAGGGTCTGGGCCTCGCGGGTGTCACGGTCGACCGTCGTATGCTCGCCGACCTCGCGGTGAACGACGCCGCGACGTTCACGACGCTGGTCGAGACGGCGAAGAAGGCTCTGCCCTCCGACGTCAACGCGCCGAAGTCGGCCGCGTAAGCATCTCGCTTCCGAACGGGCGCTTTCCTCCGGGAAGGCGCCCGTTCCGCGTATCCGGGCGGCGTCGGGCTGACCGTAGACTGAGTTCGTGCTGGAGAACCCCCGTTCCCCCCGAGTCCGTGCCGTCGCCAAGCTGACCAAGCGCAGCGCGCGCACCGAGACCGGTCTTTTTCTGCTCGAAGGTCCGCAGTCCGTCCGCGAGGCGCTGACGTACCGTCCAGAAGCGATCGTCGAGCTGTTCGCGACCCCGCACGGGTGGGAGAAGCACGCGGACATCCGCGCCGCCGCGGCGGAGGCGGGCGTCGACGTCGAGTACGTGAGCGAGGACGTCCTCCATGCGATGGCCGACACGGTGACGCCGCAGGGACTCGTCGCGGTGGTCCGTCAGACGCCGACCTCGGTGCGGGACATCTTCGATGCGGCCCCGCGTCTCGTCGCGATCTGCGAGGAGGTGCGCGACCCCGGGAACCTCGGCACCATCATCCGGGCCGCCGACGCCGCCGGTGCCGATGCCGTCGTGCTCACCGGTCGCACGGTCGATCCGTACAACCCCAAGGTGGTGCGGGCGACGACCGGCTCACTCTTCCACCTCCCGGTCTCGGTGGGCAGTGAGCTCGACGAGGTCGTGCGTCGCGCACACGATGCGGGACTGCAGATCCTCGCCGCGGACGTGAAGGGGGACGACCTCCTCGCGGCGCGCGCGGACGGGGTCCTCGGGGCGTCGACGGCCTGGCTGTTCGGCAACGAGGCGCGCGGACTCGAGGACGAGGCGCTGACACGAGCCGACCGCGTGCTCCGGCTGCCGATCTTCGGGCGCGCCGAGTCGCTCAACCTCGCCACCGCGGCGAGCGTCTGCCTGTACGAGAGCGCGTTCGCCCAACGCGCGGCCTCCACCGGCTGACCGGCGACGGGACGGGACGCGGGATGAGGATTCTGATCGTCGAGGACGACGAGCGGGTGGCGGGGGCCTTGCAGGCCTTCCTCGCGCGCTCGGGCTATGCCACCGTGCATGCGGCAGACGGGGCAGCGGCGCTGGAGCACCTCGACGCCGACACCGAGGTCGTCCTTCTCGACCTCGGGCTGCCGGACGTCGACGGGATCGACCTCTGCCGCCGCATCCGCGGACGGTCTGACGTGCCGATCGTGATCGTCACCGCCCGCAACCAGGTCGCCGAGCGGATCAAGGGGCTGCGCGCCGGTGCCGACGACTTCGTGGTGAAGCCCTACGACGTGCACGAGCTCCTGGCGCGGATCGAGGCGGTCACCCGCCGATCACGGCCGCTGCGCACGGAACCCGACACCCGGGTGCTGCTGCACGACGGGGCCGTGCAGATCGACCTCGTGGCGCGGGAGGTGCAGGTCGGCGGGGTGCCGCTGGCGCTCACCCGCAAGGAGTTCGACATCGTGGGCGTGCTCGCGCGGTATCCGGGCGTCGCGGTGCCGAAGGAGCGCCTCATCCGCGAGGTCTGGAATACCGACTGGCGTGGCTTCGGCCACTCCCTCGAGGTGCACGTGGCCGCCATCCGGAAGAAGAGCGGCGATCGCGCGTTCATCGAGACCGTGCGCGGCGTCGGCTACCGGCTCGCGGGGTCCTGACACGTGCGCCGCCGCCTGATCGTCGTCTTCCTCGTGCCGCTGATCGTGGTGCTCGTCGCGCTGGGCGGCGTGACCGGGTGGAGCGCGGCTCGCAGCGTCCAGCAGTCGTTCTACGCCGAGCAGCTCGGCGACCTGGGGTACTTCGCGACGAGCGCCCGACAGGCGCTGCGCTCCGGGAGTCCGGCGGTGATGGACGCCGAGGTCCGCCGCTTCCAGGAGGTCTACGGGATCGAGGTGACCGTGTTCGATCTCACCGGCAGCCCGTGGGCGGCGGGGGATCACGGCGACACGGTCCTGTCGGAGGGGGATGCGCAGCGGGTGCGGCTGGCGCTCTCCGGACGCCGCGCCGAGCAGCCGACCTCTTCCGCCTGGATCGTGTCCGATGCGGCGCTCGTGGAGCCGGTGTTCGACGACGGCGACGTGATCGGCGCCGTGCTCGTGACCGGAGGCACCCAGACGCCGCAGACCGTCATCCTCCGGCAGACGCTCGTGCTCGGCCTCATCGTCGTGCTGCTGTGCGCGCTCGGCATCCTCCTGGTCGCCGGGCTGGCCCGTTGGGTGCTCTCCCCGGTGCGCCGTCTCGACGAGACGATGGCGGCGATCGAGCGGGGGGAGATGGACGCGCGGGTGGCCGAGGGCACCGGGCCGCCCGAGCTGCGGCGCATGACGCGGGTGTTCAACGGCATGGCCGACGAGATCGAGCGCGTCATGACCCGCCAGCAGGAGTTCGCGCTGAACGCCTCGCACGAGCTGCGGAATCCGCTCAACGCGCTGCTGCTGCGCGTCGAGCACCTCGCGACGGGTCTGGGACGCGGGTGGGACCACGACGTGGAGGAGACCAGGGAGGAGGGCCGGCGGATGACCCGCATCCTGGAGACCCTCCTCGGGCTCGCCCGCGGCGGTCGCACCGACTCCACCATGTCGGCGGTCGATCTCGCCGCCGTCGCCGGCCGCCGGGTCGAGGCCTGGCAGGAGGTGGCGGCGCAGCGGGCCATCGTGCTGCGCCGGACGGGGGAGTCGTCGGTCATGACGATCACCGACCGCACCATCGTGGAGAGTGCGCTCGACGCCGCGATCGACAACGCGGTGAAGTACTCGCCGGAGGGCTCGTCCATCGAGGTCGGCGCGCAGCGCGCGGGTGACGAATGCCACCTCACCGTGCGCGACCACGGCCCTGGTCTGTCTCCGGAGGACGCCTCGTCCGCGGCGGACCGCTTCTGGCGGAGCGCGGACAGCGGCGACATGCCGGGGACCGGGCTCGGGCTGGCGATCGCGACCGACCTCCTCGCGACGGTCGGGGGCGAGCTGCGGGTGCAGGGGGCCGACGGCGGCGGGCTCCTCGTGGCCCTCGTCCTCCCGGCGGAGGCGGCGGCATGAGCGCGTGGGGGCGGCGTGTCGTCGCCGGCATGCTCGCGCTCGTCACCGCAGTCGGACTGAGCGCGTGCAGCCCGCGCTCCGCGGACTGGACGGAGACCGACGCCGTGCTCGCCGCCGGCAGCCCCACCGGTGTCTACCACGACTACGGCAGCCACCTCGCGGCCGAGCTGTCGCGTGAGCTCGACGTCGACCTCACGGCGGAGGTGACGGCGGGATCGGTGGACAACCTGTTGCGCGTGAGCGCGGGGGAGGCGCTCCTCGGCTTCGCGCAGGGCGACGCGGCTGCCGATGCCGTGGCGGGGACGGGCGCCTTCGCCGAGCCGTTGGACGTGCAGGCGGTCGCCCGCCTCTACGACGAGTACCTGCAGATCGTCGTGCGAGACGACTCGGCCGTCGAAGACCTCGCGGACCTCTCCGGACGGACGATCTCCCTCGGGGCCGAGAACTCGGGCGTGAACGTGATCGCCACCCGCATGCTCCACGCGGCCGGCGTCGCGGCCGACGGAATCGACGATCCGCAGCTCGACCTCGGCGGGTCGATCGCCGCCATGGAGCGCGGCGAGATCGACGGCTTCTTCTGGGTGGGCGGGCTGCCGACGCCCGGGATCGCGGACCTCGCGGAGACCATCGACGTGCGCCTGCTCCCGGTCGAGCAGGACTGGGTGAACGCAGTCAACGAGCGGTACTCCCACGCGTACCGGCCCGCCGACGTGCCTGCGGGCACCTACGGACTCGACGTCTCCGTCACGACGATGGCGGTGCCGAACTACCTCGTCACCGCCGGGAGCACCCCGCCCGGCGTCGTCCACGATCTCGTCGCGGGCCTGTTCGCCGCGCGTACCGCGCTCGCGGCCGATGTGCCGGCGGCGGCTCTGCTGGACCGCCGGTCGGCGATCTTCACCGGGCCGGTGCCCCTGCATCCCGGCGCGGAGGAGTACTACCGCGATCTGCGCCGCTGACCGGCGTCCCCTCAAGAAATCCTCAAGATCCCTGACAGCCGTCCGCGCGCTCTGCCAGGGTGAGGTCGATCGCACACGATCGGACACCTGCTGCCTGCTGTCGCTGGGAGCGTGGCAGCAGGGCGATCCCGCGGCCCGAGGGGGCGGGCCGTGGGGTGCCCCTGCGAGGATGCATTGGCGCCGCGATCAGGTGATTACGAACGTGTAAACCTCACCGTGGTGCCTGGAACCGCGCGCATCGCGTGGCTAGTTTGGAGAAATGATGACCTCTGAAACCCCGCTCGTCGTCGTCGAGAACGTCCAGAAGCACTACGGCGAGTTCCAGGCGCTCAGCGACATCGACCTCACCGTCAACGCGGGGGAGGTCGTCGTCGTGATCGGCCCCTCCGGCTCGGGCAAGTCGACGCTCTGCCGCACGATCAACCGTCTGGAGACCATCACCAGCGGCTCAATCCGCATCGACGGCAAGGAACTGCCCGCGGAAGGCAAGGCGCTCGCGCACCTGCGCGCCGACGTCGGCATGGTCTTCCAGTCCTTCAACCTCTTCGCGCACCTCACGATCCTCGAGAACGTGACGCTCGGCCCGATCAAGGTCCGGGGACTCAAGAAGTCCGACGCCGAGGCGGAGGCGATGATGCTCCTCAAGCGCGTCGGCGTCGCCCAGCAGGCGAACAAGCTCCCCGCGCAGCTCTCCGGCGGCCAGCAGCAGCGCGTCGCGATCGCGCGGGCCCTCGCCATGCAGCCGAAGGTGATGCTCTTCGACGAGCCGACCAGCGCGCTCGACCCGGAGATGATCAACGAGGTCCTCGACGTCATGGTCGAGCTCGCCCAGGAGGGCATGACGATGATCGTCGTCACCCACGAGATGGGCTTCGCCCGCAAGGCGGCGGACCGCGTCGTCTTCATGGCGGACGGCCGGATCGTCGAGGAGGCCAAGCCCGAGGAGTTCTTCACGAACCCGAAGAGCGACCGCGCCAAGGACTTCCTCTCGAAGCTCCTCACGCACTGACTTCCCAGACCCAGCACCCACAGCACAGCACACGAAGGAGACGCACATGCGACGCACACGGACACTGGCCGGATTCGGGATCGCCACGGTGGCGCTGCTCGCGCTCACGGCCTGCAACAGCGGCACGCCGTCGAGCACCGGCACGTCGGGAAGCGACGAGGGCGACACCTCGAGCAGCACGCCCTGGACCGTCGAGGAGGACGTCACGATCGAGGGGAGCCCCACGTTCGACCGCATCTCCTCGTCGGGCACCGTCAAGGTGGGTGTCAAGGAGGACCAGCCCGGTCTCGGCTACCTCGACCCCGTGACCGGCGAGCGGACCGGCTTCGACGTCGACATCGCCCGCTGGATGGCGGCGTCCCTCGGCGTCGACCCGGAGAAGATCGAGTTCCAGGCGATCGCCTCCGCGAACCGCGAGCAGGCCATCGTCAACGGTGACATCGACTACTACGTCGGTACCTACTCCATCACGGACAAGCGCAAGGAGCAGATCGCCTTCGCCGGTCCCTACTTCGTCACCGGCCAGGGCCTCCTCGTCGCCGCCGACAGCGACATCGCGAGCGTCGACGACCTGGACTCCTCGACGACGGTCTGCTCGGCGACGGGTTCGACGCCGATCCAGAACATCAAGGAGAACTACCCCGAGGTGAAGACGAAGGAGTACGACACGTACTCCAAGTGCGTCGAGGACCTCAAGAACGGTCAGGTCGACGCGGTCACCACCGACGAGGCCATCCTCATCGGCTACGCGGCGCAGGACCCCGACAACCTCAAGGTCGTCGGCGAGCCGTTCAGCGAGGAGCGCTACGGCATCGGTGTGGCGAAGGGCGACGACGCGCTCGTCGAGTACTTCAACACGCAGCTCACCGACGGTGGCGACATCTGGCAGCAGATCTTCGACAACAACCTCGGCGCCTCCGGTGTGAAGGCCGAGCAGCCCGAGGTCGACCCGGTCGGTTGATCTCCCGGGGGCGGTCGGTCCGACCGGCCGCCCCCGTCCTCCTCGGCGTCGACCTGACGCGGAAACGAACCGAAAGGCACAGCAGTGGGAGTGATCTCTGACCACCTCGACCTCTGGGGTGAAGCGCTGTGGGGAACCATCGCGCTGTTCCTCGGCGGTGGCCTCATCGCCGTGGTGCTCGGACTCATCGTCGGAGCGGCCCGCGTGTCCCCGGTCCCGATCGCGCGCGGCGTCGGCGCCGTGTACGTGAACTGGATCCGGAACACCCCGCTCACGCTGGTGATGTTCTTCTTCGCGTTCTGCCTTCCGATCCTGCTGGGGGAGCGGGTCAACTCGCTGCTGCTGGCCACGATCGCGCTCGGCATCTACACCGCCACGTACGTCGCGGAGGCGATCCGCGCCGGCATCAACACGGTGCCGGTCGGACAGGCGGAGGCGGCACGGGCCGTCGGCCTCAACTTCGGCCAGGTCATGCGCTTCGTCGTGCTACCCCAGGCGACGCGGTCCGTGGTCCCGCCGCTCATGAGCGTGCTCATCGCCCTCATGAAGAACACCACGGTGGCCGCCGGCTTCTCGGTGGTCAACCTCGGCACGATCCGGGCGGCGCTCAGCGAACGCGGCGAGAACGCCCTCGTCGTGCTGCTCTGGGTCATGGTCATCTTCATCGTGCTCGTGCTGCTCCTGAGCTGGGTGCAGCGCGTACTCGAGAACAAGTGGAGGATCGCGCGATGAGTTCCGTCCTGTTCGACGTCCCGGGCCCCCGTGCGGTCGCCCGCAACCGGATCATCGGCGCCGTCACGATCCTGATCGTCCTCGCCGTGCTCGGCTGGGTGGTCTGGCGCCTCTACGCCACCGGCCAGTTCTCCGCGGAGAAGTGGAACATCTTCACGTACTCGGCAGTCTGGGTGCGATTCGGGGAAGGGCTGCTCAGCACGCTCTCCGCCTTCGCCGTCGCCGGCGTCGGCTCGCTGGTCCTCGGCTTCGTCCTCGGCATCGGCCGTCTCTCCGAGCACGCCTGGGTGCGGGAGCCGGTGCGGTGGATCATCGAGATCATGCGGGCGATCCCCGTCCTGATCCTCATGATGCTGCTGTACTACGGCCTTCCGGTGATCGGCATCAGGATGCCGCCGTACTTCGCGGTGGTCATCGCGCTCATCGTCTACAACGGCTCCGTGCTCGCAGAGGTGCTCCGCGCCGGGATCGAGTCGCTGCCGCGCGGACAGAAGGAGGCCGGCTACGCGATCGGTCTGCGCAAGACCGGGGTCATGTACTTCATCCTCATCCCGCAGGCCGTCCGGGCAATGATGCCCGTGATCATCGCGCAGCTCGTGGTGGCATTGAAGGACACCGCGCTGGGCTTCATCATCACGTACCAGGAGCTGCTGTACGTCATCAACCAGATCGGCAACCAGGCGCCCTACGGGTCGCCGCTGATCCCCGCTGCGATCGTCGGCGGCTCGATGTACGTCGCGGTCTGTCTGGTGCTCTCCTACATCGCCTACCGCCTGCAGCGTCGGGCGAAGCGCTCGGCCAAAGCCGGGCCGGACGAGGCAGACCCTCGCCAGCACGACGGCGAGACGAACACGTCGCTCATCGTGGCGCAGCGCGGGCTGGGCAAGTTCGACGCCAACAGCTCCGGCGCTTCCGGCCTCTGAGCCGCTACCGGCGCGGGACGCCCGTCCCGCGCCGGTAGACTCGACTCCCGTGTCAGAGTCTCCGGAAATCACCCCCGAAGCGGTCGAAGCCGCTGTCGCCGACGCCCTCGCGGCGATCGATGCGGCCGCCGACACCGCCGCGCTGAAAGCCGCCCGTGCGGCGCACGTCGCGGAGGGATCGCCGCTCGCGGTCCTGAACGCCTCGATGCGCCAGGTCGCCCCCGAGAACAAGGCCGCGTTCGGCAAGCTCGTCGGTCAGGGCCGCGGTCGTGTGAACCAGGCGCTCGCGGCGAAGGAGGCCGAGCTGGCCGCCGCCGAGGTCGCCGCGCGCCTGGAGGCCGAGCGCGTCGACATCACCGCCGTCCCGTCGCGGACGCGTGTGGGCGCCCGGCACCCGCTCGCTCTCCTGCAGGACCATGTCGAGGACATCTTCGTCGGCATGGGGTGGGAGATCGCGGAGGGGCCGGAGCTCGAGCACGAGTGGTTCAACTTCGACGCGCTGAACTTCGACGTCGATCACCCCGCTCGCCAGGAGCAGGACACCTTCTACGTCGACCCGACCTCGCGCCACCTCGTCATGCGCACGCACACGAGCCCGGTGCAGGTGCGGTCGATGCTGAACCGCGAGGTCCCCATCTACGTGCTGTGCCCTGGCCGCGTGTACCGCACCGACGAGTTCGACGCCACGCACCTCCCGGTCTTCACGCAGTTCGAGGGCCTGGTCGTCGACAAGGGCATCACGATGGCGCACCTCAAGGGCACGCTCGACCACTTCGCGAAGCAGCTCTTCGGCCCGGAGGCCAAGACCCGCTTCCGCACGAACTACTTCCCCTTCACCGAGCCCTCCGCCGAGCTCGACCTGTGGCACCCGACCTTCAAGGGCGGCGCGCGCTGGATCGAGTGGGGCGGGTGCGGCATGGTCAACCCGAACGTGCTGCGCGCGGCCGGGATCGACCCGGAGGTGTACAGCGGCTTCGCGTTCGGCATGGGCATCGAGCGGGGGCTGATGTTCCGCAGCGATGTGCAGGACATGCGCGACATGGCCGAGGGTGATGTCCGTTTCAGCGAGCAGTACGGGATGGTGGTGTGATGCGCGTCCCGCTTTCGTGGCTGCGTGAGTACGTCGATCTGGCAGCGGATGCCACGCCCGAGGACGTCCTCGCGGCGCTGGTGACCGTCGGCTTCGAAGAGGAGGACGTGCACCGCTTCGACATCACGGGTCCCGTGGTGGTCGGCCAGGTCGTCTCGCTCGAGCCGGAGCCCCAGTCGAACGGCAAGACGATCAACTGGTGCCAGGTCGACGTCGGTCCCGAGCACGGCGGCGTCCGTGGGATCGTCTGCGGCGCGCACAACTTCGCCGTCGGGGACAAGGTCGTCGTGACCCTGCCCGGCGCCGTGCTTCCCGGGCCGTTCCCCATCGCCGCCCGCAAGACCTACGGTCACGTGTCGGACGGCATGATCGCCTCCGCGCGCGAGCTGGGTCTCGGCGACGAGCACAACGGCATCGTCGTGCTGAGCGACCTCGGCATCGATGCGCCCGTGGGTACGGACGCGATCGCGCTGCTGGGCCTCGACGACGTCGCGGTGGAGATCAACGTCACGCCGGACCGCGGCTACGCGTTCTCGGTGCGCGGCGTCGCCCGCGAGTACTCCCACGCCACGGGGGCGGCCTTCCGCGACCCCGCCGAGCGCGACTTCGCCGAGCTGCAGCCCGGTTCCGGACACACGGCCGTGGTCGACGACCAGGCACCGGTGCGCGGCAAGGTCGGTGCGAGCGAGTTCGTCACCCGGGTCGTGCGCGACGTCGATCCGTCGCGGCCCACTCCGCCGTGGATGATCGCGCGCCTGAGCCTCGCCGGCATGCGGTCGCTGGGCGTGCTCATCGACATCACGAACTACGTCATGCTCGAGCTCGGCCAGCCGCTGCACGGCTACGACCTCGACAAGCTCACGGGCGGCATCACCGTCCGGCGCGCGACGCCGGGGGAGAAGATGACCACGCTCGACGGCGTGGAGCGGAAGCTGCACGTCGAGGACCTCCTCATCACCGACGACTCCGGTCCCATCGGCCTCGCCGGTGTCATGGGCGGCGGCACCACCGAGATGAGCGACACCACGCGGAACGTGCTCATCGAGGCGGCGACCTTCGACGCGACGACCATCGCCCGCACGGCCCGCCGTCACAAGCTCCCGAGCGAGGCGTCCAAGCGCTTCGAGCGGGGCGTCGACCCGCTGATCCCCTTCGTCGCGGCCCGGCGCGCAGCCGACCTCATGGTCGAGCTCGCCGGCGGCACGCTCACGGAGGAGGGCGGAGCGCTCTTCGCGGAGGTCTTCGTCGCCGAGATCGAGCTCCCGCGCGGCTTCGTGCAGGGGCTGATCGGCGTCGACTACACCGACGACGAGATCACCGGCGCGCTGACGACGATCGGGGCGGAGGTCACCGCGGCGGAGAACGGCTGGACGGTCATCCCGCCGACGTGGCGCCCGGACCTCACCGACAAGTGGACGCTCGCCGAGGAGGTCGCCCGCATCCACGGACTCGACCGCATCCCCTCGGTGCTGCCGACGCCGCCGTCCGGCCGCGGTCTCACGGCACATCAGCAGGGGCGCCGCCGCGTGGTGAATGCCCTCGCCGCCGCCGGGTTCGTCGAGACCCCGGCGTTCCCGTTCACGACCGAGGCACAGAACGATCTGCACGGCTCCGCGTCCGGTGAGCACCTGCCCAGCATCCGCCTCGCGAACCCGCTCGACGGGCAGGTGCCGTTCCTGCGGCGCTCGCTCATCCCCGGTCTGCTGCAGACCGCGCACCGCAACATCTCGCGCGGGCTCACCGATCTCGCGCTGTTCGAGACGGGCGCCGTGTTCGTCCCGGAGCCCGGCGTGGAATACGGCACCGCCGAGGTCCCGCCGCTCGGCGTCCGGCCGTCGGATGAAGTGCTCGCCGCGCTCGACGCCTCCATCCCGCCGCAGGAACGCCACGTCGCGGTGCTGCTGACCGGCAACGTGTCGCCGCGTCAGCCGGGTCGTGCCGCCGAAGCCGCCGGGCTCGTCGAGGCGCTCGACGCGGTCCGCGTGATCGGGGCCGCCGCGGGCATCGAGATCGACGTCGTGCAGACGCAGCGCGCCGCGCTCCACCCCGGACGCACCGGTGCGCTCGTCGCCGCCGGCGAGGAGGTCGGCTACGTCGGCGAGCTGCATCCCGCCGTCGCCGAGGAGGCCGATCTGCCGGGTCGCGCCACCGTGCTGGAGCTGGACCTCGACCGGCTGCTCACGCTCGCCGGAGGACGCATCGTGGCGGCGTCGCTCTCCACGTTCCCGGCCGCAACGCAGGACGTCTCGCTCACGCTCCCGGCCGAGGTGCCGGCAGGCGCGGTCCGCGCTGCTCTCGCCGAGGGCGCGGGTGCACTGCTGGAGTCGGTCCGGCTCGTGGACGACTACCGCGGCGAGGGCGTGCCCGAGGGATCGAAGTCGCTGACGTTCGCCCTGCGTTTCCGCGCCGAGGACCGCACGCTGACCGCCGCGGAGGCCTCCGAGGCGAAGATGGCGGGCGTCGCCGTCGCCGCGGAGCGCTTCGGCGCCGCCCTCCGCGACTGATCCTAATGCCGCGCGGCTTCCTCGGGTGGCCGCGCGGCAGCAGGCGTTCGCGCGGCACTAGGCGACAGCAGCACCCACAGCCTGTACTCGCGTGGTGACCTGTACTCGCGTGATGCCTGTACTCGCGTGGTGGCCTGTACTTGCGTGACGGCCTGTACTCGCGTGGTGGCCTGTCCTGCCGCTCCGCTCTGAGCGGAGGCCCTTCCCCCGGGTCGTCGATCCTGATGACATGGGCACATGACGGATGTGCTGATCCTCGGGGGAACCGGATGGCTGTCGGGGCGCATCGCCGCGCATGCGCTCGGGGCGGGGGCGACCGTGACCTGCCTGGCCCGCGGGGGACGCCCGGCGCCGCCGGGAGCGACCCTCGTGCTGGCGGACAGAGATGAGGAGGCCGCCTACGACGTCGTCTCGCGCACCGATTGGGACCACGTCGTCGACGTCTCCTCCCGCGCCGATCACGTCTCCGGGGCGGTCCGCGCACTCGGCGACCGTGCCGCCCGGTGGACGTACGTGTCGTCGATGTCGGTCTACCGCGACGACGAGACGGTCGGGACCGACGAGTCGGCACCGCGGCACCCGGCGGCGCAGGCCGGTGAGGACGACGACTACGCGCGACAGAAGGTCGCGGCGGAGGATGCCGTGCAGGCGAGCCTTGGCGACCGCGCGCTCCTCGTCCGTCCCGGCCTCATCGTCGGCGGCGGCGACCCCAGCGATCGCTTCGGCTACTGGGCGGCGGCGTTCCTCCGGGCGTTGGACGAGCCGGTGCTGCTCCCGCCGCTGGAAGGGCGCACAGCGCAGGTCATCGACGTCGAGGACGTCGCCGCCTTCGTCGTGTCCGCCACCGTCACCGGTGCCGTGAACGCGATCGGCGACGTGCGCGAGCTGGGGGACGTGCTCCGGACCGTGCGCGCGGCCACCGGGCACACCGGGCCGCTCGTCGTCGGCACGGAGGACCGTCTCGTCGCGGAAGGCGTCGCGTACTGGGCGGGACCGCGGTCGCTGCCGCTGTGGCTGCCGCCCGAGATGAGCGGATTCATGACCCGCTCGAACGCGCGGTATCGCCGCAGCGGAGGCACGCTCCGCTCCCTCGACGAGACGGTGGAGCGCGTCGTGGCGGACGAGCGCGAACGGGGCGTGGACCGGGAGCGGCGCGCCGGACTCACACGGACGGAGGAGCGGGCGCTGCTCGACGCCCTCGCTCGCTAGACTGCGAGGCAGTGACACGGGGTGCCGCATCCGCGGCTGAGATCACACCCGTCGAACCTGATCTAGTTCGTACTAGCGAAGGGATGTCGCCCATGAGCGATCCTGTGCGTCCGCAATCCGTCCTCGACCTCGCCGTCACGGCGGGAAGGCTGCGGGAGGAGGTCAGGGCTACGCCGCCGTTGACGCACTGCATCACGAACGCCGTCGTGACGGGGTTCACCGCCAACGTGCTGCTGGCGCTCGGGGCGGCGCCGGCCATGGTCGACATCGTCGGCGAGGCCGAGCCGTTCGCCGCTGCCGCCTCGGGGCTCCTCATCAATCTCGGGACGCCGACCCCGGAGCAGCGGGAGGCGGGCAGGGAGGCCGTGGCGGGAGCGCACGCCGCCGGCACGCCGTGGGTGCTCGATCCCGTCGCGATCGGCACCCTCCCGGTGCGGACGGCCCTGGCCCACGAGCTGGTCGCGCTGCGCCCCACCGCCATCCGCGGCAACGCATCGGAGATCCTCGCGCTGGCCGGACACAGCAGCGGCGGCCGCGGTGTCGACGCGACGGACGGGACCGAGGCGGCAGCAGCGGCGGCGCGGGAGCTCGCCGACCGGCACGGCTCCGTGGTCGCCGTCTCCGGTCCGGTCGACCTCCTCACCGACGGGAAGCGGGTGATCCGCATCGCTAACGGGCACGAGCTGCTCAAGCGGGTGACCGGCGGCGGCTGCGCGCTGGGCGCGGTGATGGCGGCCTTCCTCGGGGCGTCCCGCGGTACCGGGACCGATGCACTAACGACGGTGGCCGCGGCGACCCTCGTCTACACGGTCGCGGCCGAGCAGGCGGCGGAGACCGCCCGCGGACCGGGCAGCTTCGCCGTCGGACTGCTCGACGCCCTGTCCGCCGTGACTCCGGGGGACCTCCGTGCCCGCGCCCGCGTCGAGGAGGGGGCCCGATGACCGTCGACCTGTCCCTCTACCTCGTCACCGATCGGTCGCTGTGCGGCGCTCGGGGGGTGGTGGAGACCGTCCGCGAGGCCGTGGCGGGTGGGGTCCGCATCGTGCAGCTCCGCGACAAGGAGGCGACGGACGAGGAGACCGTCGTGCAGCTCCTCGCCCTGTCCGCGGCCATCGACGGTCGTGCGCTGCTCGTCGTGAACGATCGCCTCGATGCGGCCGTCGAGGCCCGTCGCCGCGGTGCCAGGGTGGACGGGGTGCACCTCGGCCAGGCGGATGCCTCGGTGCTCCGCGCGCGCGAGCTGCTCGGCCCGGAGGCGCTGATCGGGCTCACGGCGAACACCCCTGCCCATCTCGATGCCGTGACCGCGCTGCCGCCCGGCACGGTCGACTACCTCGGGGTCGGCGTGATCCGCCCCACGCGCACGAAGCCCGACCATCCGGACCCGCTCGGCATCGACGGCTTCGCCGCGTTCGCCGCGCGCAGTGCGCTGCCGTGCGTCGCCATCGGCGGGGTGGACCTCGACGACACGGCGGCGCTGCGCGAGGCCGGTGCGGCAGGGATCGCGGTGGTCTCGGCGCTGTGCGCGGCAGAGGATCCGCGGGCCGCCGCCGCGGCCTTCCGTCGGCGGTGGCTGGGGCGGGCGGTGCCGCATGTGCTCAGCATCGCCGGCAGCGATCCGTCCGGCGGCGCGGGCATCCAGGCCGACCTCAAGGCGATCGCCGCGCACGGGGGCTACGGCATGGCCGCCCTCACGGCTCTGACCGCCCAGAACACGCAGGGCGTCCGCGCCGTGCACGTCCCTCCCGCGGAGTTCCTGCGCGCGCAGCTCGAGGCCGTCGCCGAGGACATCCGCATCGACGCCGTGAAGATCGGCATGCTCGCGGACGTCGAGGTGATCCGGACGGTCGCCGCGTGGCTCCGGGCGACGCAGCCCCCGATCGTCGTGCTCGACCCGGTCATGATCGCGACCTCGGGGGACCGGCTGCTCCACGCCGAGGCGGAGCGGGAGCTCCGGGACCTGCTGCCTCTGGCGACCGTGGTCACCCCGAACCTCGCCGAGCTCGCGGTGCTCGTCGGTCGCGAGGTGGCGGACTGGGCGGACGCGCTCGCCGCGGCGCGGGAGCTGTCGGCCGCCACGGGGACCGCGGCGCTCGTGAAGGGCGGTCACCTGCCAGGGGACGAGGCGCCGGACGCCCTGATCGATGCTGTGGCGGGAGAGCGCGTGGAGTTCCCCGGGGCACGCATCATGACGGAGAACACCCACGGGACCGGCTGCTCGCTGTCCGCGGCTCTCGCGACACGACTGGCGAGGGGCGACGATCCGGCGACCGCGGTCCGCGCCGCGCGCGCCTGGCTGCGGGAGTCCCTCCGCGCGGCGGACGACCTGGACGTCGGGCGAGGACACGGCCCGATCCATCACCTCGCGGGGCTCTGGGCGCGCGGCGGGGTCGAGACCCGGCCGACGCCGGAGGAGGTGGCCGCGGCCTGGTGGGAGGAGACCGCCGCGATCCGCCGCGACATCGATGCGCTGCCCTTCGTGCGCGCGCTCGCCGAGGGGACTCTCGACCGCGACGCCTTCGTCTTCTACCTCGCGCAGGATGCCCTCTACCTCCGTGAGTACGCCCGAGTGCTCGCGGAGGCGTCCTGCCTCGCCCCGACCCCCGACGAGCAGGCGTTCTGGGGCGACGCCGCGCACGGAGCGATCCGCGGAGAGCTGGAGCTGCACGCGTCGTGGCTGACACCGGAGACCGGGGTGAGCGGCGCCACCTTCGCGACCGAGCCCGCCCCCGCGACGGTCGCCTACCTCGACCATCTGCGGGCCGTCGCGTTCGGCGGCGACTACGCCGCACTGATCGCGGCCGTGCTGCCGTGCTTCTGGCTCTACACCGACCTGGGGGAGCGGCTCCATGCCGGAGCGTTCGGCGCGGCACCGCGCGACCCCCGGCATCCCTACGCGTCGTGGCTCGCGACCTACGCGGATCCGGCCTTCGCGGTGGCCACCCGACAGGCCGTCGCGCACGTCGCCGCCGCGGCCGCGAGGGCCGACGACGCCGGCCGGGAACGGATGCGGCGCGCCTTCCTCACCTCGAGCGCCCACGAACGCGCCTTCTTCGCCGCGCCGGTCGCGCACGCTGTCGTGTGACGCCCCGGATTTGCGGTGCCGAATGCGCCCGCGCTATCGTCGCCGCATGCCTTCGGTCGCCACCGCTCCTTCGACGCTCGTCCCGAGCGTCATCGCCGTGCGCCGACGTCGCGGCCGCCGATTCTAGGCGACCCCGCCCTTCTGCCTGCGTCCGCGCGGCGGTCGAGTGCCGGTGTCGCCGCCTCCGGCCCCGCCCCCGGTCCCGAGATCGTCGAGGACCCGACCGTTAAGGTAGAAGCATGACGTATTCCGTCGCCGTCTCCGGCGCCTCCGGCTACGCAGGCGGCGAGATCCTGCGCCTCCTGGCCGCTCACCCCGACGTCGAGATCCGCACCGTCACGGCGCACTCGAACGCCGGACAGCCTCTCGTCGCCCACCAGCCGCACCTCCGCTCGCTCGCCCACCTCACGCTGCAGGACACCACGCCGGAAGTCCTCGCCGGACACGACATCGTGTTCCTGGCCCTTCCGCACGGCCAGTCCGGGCAGTACACGGACGCCCTCGGCGACACCCCGCTGGTGATCGACGCGGGAGCCGACCACCGGCTCACCTCCTCCGCGGAGTGGGACGCGTTCTACGGCGGGGCGTTCCACGAGCCGTGGACGTACGGCGTGCCCGAGCTCCTCGTCGGAGCCGGTAAGCAGCGCGAGGCACTCCGCAGCGCGACGCGGATCGCCGCACCGGGATGCAACGCCTCCACGGTGAGCCTGAGCCTCGCCCCCGGTGTCGCGGCCGGCGTGATCGACCCTGGCGACATCGTCTCCGTCCTGGCCGTCGGCCCGTCCGGGGCGGGCAAGAGCCTGAAGACGAACCTCCTCGCCAGCGAGATCCTCGGCTCTGCGAACCCCTATGCCGTCGGCGGCACGCACCGCCACATCCCGGAGATCCGGCAGGCGCTCGCCGCCGCCCGCCCTTCGACAGGCTCAGGCCCTTCGACAGGCTCAGGGACCCA